>CAMPIM010000068.1 GCA_946886365.1 uncultured Novosphingobium sp. | reverse complement strand
ATCCCGCTCGCGTGCAAAGGCAGCGACATTGTCGCAACGCTCCATCTCCGCAACCCGCGCCAGCTTCTGCTCCAGCGTCCAGATACGCCGTCGTCCGGCCATCCCGCTGAGAACTTCAACCCGCCGAACTAGCTTCAGAGCCACTCCAGTCTGGGTGTCCAATGCGGTCGTAAGGATGGCGCGTCCATCCTCGCATCTCTGCCTGAGCCACCAAATCAAACAAGGTGGCGCCAGAACACCGGTTGCGTATGAGTAGTCGGATTGAGGTCGTTATCCGAGTGTCGGGCCGTCGCCGTTGGACGGTGGAGCGGAAGCTGGCCGCGCTGCGGGATGCATTTGGTCCAGAAGGTTGCGTGCGCACGGCCTGTGAACGCCATGAGGTTGGCAGCGGCTCGATCTACACATGGCGGCGACAGGCGACGTCCACCGACCTCAATAACGAGATCGACGCCTACACCATTCGTTAGCTCGAGTACTCGCGCGCTCACTCGGGAGTTTCGACGTAATTGATCACATCATCTGCGCCCAAACCACGCAGCATTTCCATTTTAGCAGCTGAGGAAGTGGTGGAAATAACACGACATCCCATCGCCTCGGCAAACTGCACGGCAAACATGGAGACCCCGCCAGTGCCTTGGGTCAACACCGTGCTGCCTGGCATCACATTGAACTTGCCGGGCCCGCCCATCAGGCTGCTCCATGCGCTCAGGCCGGCGCAGGGTAGGCTCGCGCCCTCTTCGAAGCTGATCGTCGAGGGCAGATGTAAAAGCGTCGCCTCGGGCATATTCACAGTTTCAGCGAGCATCCCTTCAACGGTCAGACCTAGTACCGTTCCGACGCTGTCTGGTGTTGGAGCCCCCGCCAGCCAGGATGTGTGCGGAGCGGCAACAACGCGGTCGCCTACCGCGAAGCCGGTAACGCCCTCGCCGATGGCACACACTTCCCCGGCACCGTCGAGGAGCGGAACCCGGCCGTCAAACGACTTTTCTGTGATTTCTACTTGGGCAACCGGCCAGGAAAGTAACAGCCGCGAATTCAGTCAGGTCACAGGCTACCAAGGTCTAAGATCTGCCCGCCCGTCTTCTCCAGACGGGCAAGATATGCATCCTGCTCTAGCAGTTGATAAGGGAAGTAGAGACCGGGGGACGTCTTCGGTTTGGCATCAAGCCCAATTAGCCGCTCGATAAGCATGGCCACACCCAGTCCAGTCAGCGTCAACTGACCACCGGGGTACACGACCGCATGGCGGGTACGCAGCGGCGTGCCAGCATGATCCTCGCCGGCCAATTCGATGATGATTTCGGTCGATATCCCTTCCCCCCGACGTCGGGTCGAACTCAAGCCGACCGCGAGGTCCAGATGGACATTGGAGGCCCCTGTTTCCGTGGCAAGCGCAACAATATCGACCAGTGACATCCCGTAGGCCTGCACCTCGGTTCCATCAGCGCTGCGAAAGCCACCCTGTACATCATCGCCCGCGCGCCAGAAGTAGCCACCCTCGCGTCGGGTTAGCACTGGCGGGCGCGCTGCGGTTGCCCTTTCGTAATCAAGGGACTGCTCAGGCCCGCCTGTGTCTTGCTCATCAATCAGCGCGCCAATGTAGATAGTATCGACCCGGCCATAGCCTTTGGCGATGTTGAGCGCGGGCACGGTCGCAGCGCCTACCAGCCACTCCGTACCGAGGACGATCGCGCTCGCATTGGGCTTGTGCACAAAGGCTGCAACCTCTGGCCCAATCGCATGAAGTGCTGACGATATACCGATGTGAGGGAGGCCGCGCGTCTGAGCATAGCTGAGTGCAGCAAGGGAAGGGTCGGCGAAGAAAAGCGCTACCGCACTGACTAACCGGTCTCCAAGGCCAAGATCGGCGTTGGCCATATCGATCTCGACGCCTTCCGCGTTACCGATCTCAGCTGCCACCGCCTCAGCTCTGGCTAAATCGCGACCACCAATCAGAATTTTTACATCGGCATGAGCTTCCCGCAGAAATCTGGCCGCCCAGCGGCCGACCATCCCGGAGCCGCCAACCAGGAGGATTGGTTCAGCTGTCATCTTGAGCCCTTCGTTCGGCTATGGTAAGCTACTATGAGTAGTCATCTAACCTACCATTGGTAGCTTATCAAGCGGATTCGAGGTGGAAACTGAAACCGGAAAAGGTAGGGAACCTGTGGCAGCGAAAAGGCTCTCCAAAGAAGATCGGCGGCAGCAGCTGCTCGACACAGCCTTGTCGATCGTTCGCCAGGAAGGTGCCGACCGATTGACGCTGGGCCATCTGGCAGCACGCGCGGGGGTGTCCAAGCCGATTGCGTATGATCACTTCGGAACCCGATCAGGATTGCTGATCGAGCTTTACAAGATACGCAATGCTCAACAAATGGATGGACTTCGGAGCTTGCTGGCTAAGTTCCCGCGAACTCTGGAGCAGACGATTGAAACGTTTGCAGCACATTATGTCCGGTCTTCTGCGGAAATGTGCACGGAATGGCATGCCGTAAGCGCCGCGCTGGCGGGAAGTGAAGAGACCGATCTCTCCTATCGCGAAATGATGGATGGCTATGTTGAGTTCTTTGCATCCGTCTTGCAGCCGTTCAACATGTTACCGGCCGCTGAACTGCGGCTGAATTGCATCGGTTTCATCGGAGCGGGTGAAGCACTGGTCGGCGCGATGAGCCGCGGTATCGCGAGTGAAAAGGAAACTGCCAAAGCATTTGTCTTTCTGATATGGGGTGGCTTGAAGCGATGATGCTGTTCAATGGCGATCGACGCGATCAATCGGTTGTGCAATCTCCGGCCTTTCAGCCGGAAGCAGGCAGCCGCTCGGTTGACAGTTCGGAACACCTTCAAAGATATCGCGTTCGCCGTGGCCGTACAGCCAACTGCATTGGGATGAAGATGGTCCGCGATACACCATCTAACCAGCCTCTCTTTCCCGAAAGCGGACGGACCGCATTCCACCGATTACTGCCATTTCGTGGTGTCGAATGGCAAGGCGGGCGACAAATAGCCTGATCAGAACGCCGCCACAGGGCGTCCGCGTTTACAAGGCGCAAATTTCCGCGCTTTTCGGTTTGATGCAAAACTTGTGATTTTCGGATCATGGATGGGCAACGTCAGTTTGCGTGAGGCGAAGGCGGTGAGCCCTGCGCGAAAATAGGCCCCCGCAGGGCCTTGGAGAACGCGATAGCGCGTGGCGATACGTCCGCTGTTCTCGGGCACGCGTGCGATCCTGTCGCCCTGCGCCGCGCCATCGTCGGCCGTGTCGGTATAAGCATAATTGGCGAGGAGCGAGAAGGCAGATCTCGGTTACCACAGCAGATCGGCTTCCACCCCGCATGCGCGCTCTGGATATGGACGCCCAAATCGGCGAGGACGGCAAAGATGACGTTTCGTGCGTGTGCCGAAATGCTGCGATCGTGCCCGAAAGACCTCTCTTCGGTATGGCGAGATTGATTCCGGCCTCGATATTAAAGGAGATTCCGGCTTTGGCTCCTGCACACGACAAGCCAAAGGACGCGCGGAAGGCCGTCCCATAGCCAGCGAACAGCGCGATGCCGGGCGCGCACCTCTGCCGATGCCTGCACCGCCGCGGAACAAGCGCCCGCCGCCGTTGCAATTCGGGCCTGAGACACTCCTTCTAGCTGGTATTTTCAGCCGCCGATAGGCCGTGGGCGGCAGCGATTCATTACGGCGGATGTCGCTGTCATTGTCTTCCCATTTGGTCTGCCACAGCTCGCCACCACCAAGCTAAATCTGTGGCCAGATGCACCAGAACAGTCCGGCCGGGCGGCCCGGGGCTTTTCGTCCTACGCATGCTCATCGCCATATTTTATAAGTTGGTTCATCCCGAGCTTCCTGATAGGATGCTTGCATATGATTACCTGACTTATCAAGATAGATGGAAGGTCAATACTATTATGGTGCTCAAGCCTTGGGGGCGGCTCAACCAAATCGCCTATATGGTGCCCAACTTAAACAAGGCGATCGATTGGTGGACCGAGGTGATGGGCGTGGGCCCCTTTTTCATCTTTCCCGCTTTCGAGATGGTTCGAGGCGATTATCGCGGTAAAGAGCATTTCGCACAGTACGGCGCGGCGATCGCATTTTCCGGGGACCTGATGGTCGAACTTATCGAACCGCGAGGCCCGTCGATCTTCCAAGAGTTTCTGGATGCGGGCCGTAAAGGCGTCCATCATCTATGCGCTTTCTCCGACAGCATGGAAGATGCGGAAGCCTGGGTCGCTGAACACGGCGGCACGCGACTGCAAGGAGCTGAGTTCGCAGACGGGTCCCAGATCGCCTATTTCGCGATGGATGCTGAGGAAAACAATATCCTGGAGATCGGCGTGTTGAAGCCCGAGGTCCAGAGCCTTTTCGACATGATTCAGCAGGCTGGCGCCAACTGGGATGGCAAGGCAAAGATCTTCAACCCGACGGCGGGCTGAGGATTATTGGGCGGGTGGCACTGACAAGCGAGTCAGCCATCCGACAGATCAGTCGCCGGTGAAGTTCAGCTCCACACGGACGCCATTGGGATCGGTGCCGAAGATTTGACGTAGCCTGATCGATTCAATGATGTTGACATCATGGGGCATGCTCATCTCCGCCAATACCTTCGTAATGGCGTCATTGCCAAGCACCGCAACCGGATCGAGCGATGCTTTGGTCGCCTCAAGCATTTCAGACGCTTCGCTACCCGCTACGATCGGCGCACCGCCCACTTTGCCGACTTCGTACATCTCGCCGCTGCCATGATCTGGCTACGCTGAATGTCGATGCGGCCTAAGTGATGGGAGTGCTTCGCTAGGACTTTGTTGAGCCCGCGAATGCGATGATGGGGTAAGCAAAGCACGTTGAGCGAAAGACGGGTCGGACCCGGCCTACCGCTGGCCAAAACGGAAGTGTTCGGCAAGGTCCGCTAAACTCTTTCGCAATGCCTCTTCCCTCTCAGCACCCAAAACTGACCGGATTTCGTCATTGAGGACATCACCTTCCGCACGTAGCGGCGCGCACACTTCGCGGCCTTTACCAGTAAGCCTCACGCGCACCTGCCGCGCGTCAACCTCAAAAATGCTTCGCTCAACGAGACCTCGCTGCTCCAACCGCTTGAGTGTTTGTGATACTGTCGCATGCGCTATCGAGAGCCGCTTGGTCAGTTCGGAATGCGAAAGAGGCTCTTCTTGATACAGTTCAAGGAGAAGAAAGGCCGCAGCCTGACTCACATCGGCTTCGGCGGTCCTGACGGCATAAAGATGAGACTGGAGGCGCGCCACCATCGTGATGAGATAAGGTGTAGTGAGCTTGGCGTCGAATTCCGAGGGCGCAACCCACTTCTCGTCGAATCCTGTCCGAACCGGGGGCCGCGCGCGATGTCTGGGTGCTTGCTTCATCCGCTGTCCTTATGGGAGAGTCGTCATAAAGCCACATAAAAACAGCATTTGTCGTTCCGCAACAACAACGAGGAGCCGCCAGGCGCTTACGACGCCCGCTTGCGGCTCTCCTGTCTAAATCCGTGAGGCACAAAGCTTGAGGCCTGTTTTTCCCAGTCTTTGGTGTCAACGATGGAGAGATGTGCATCGCGCTTCCACAATCTATTGGTTGCGTACCGCGCTGAGGCTCCAGCTATTTAAGGCAAGAGTCCCGGTCCAGATATTCCATCAAAGTTTTATGAAGGAAACGAATGCGGACTTCCTGATAACGGCTTAACATGACGTCCTTCACCCCACCTGCCTTCAGGCCTTGCTGTTGCAGCGCCAGATTTTGGCAGTCCTGATCATAGATTAGCCCGTGCCACGGCTGAAAAGCGCCGCTGGCCGCATAAGTATCGTCAGGGCCAAGGTCGATTTGATTGACCTCTGGAAAATCGGATCCGTCTTGCGGTTTTGGCCGGAAGATCATGAAATCGAAACGTGTACGATCTGGACTATTGTCGATCGGAACGAACCGATAGGCGAATGGATAAGGCAATCCCTTGAATAGGAGAAAGTTGGGGAACAGCGAATATTGAATGGGATCACATGCTTCTGCGTCCGTCAGATGGCTGAAGTCCTGTCCGTAGACCTTGCCCAGTTCAGTACGGTTCATATCTGCCAGATAGCCCCGCGCAGTCTTGCCCTCCGGCAGTGGCGGAGCGTTATCAGTATTGCCAGTGACGGCGCCGAACGTTGCTTTCCATATCTCGGCTTCGGTAATCGGCTGGGGGTATTGGTCGCTGGGAATTCCGGTGGGAGCACAAAAACGACTAACATGACCATTGTCGGCCCAGACGTCATATTGCGTGCTGGCGTCGCCCCCAAAAGGAAGAGCTTGCGAGTGAAGTTCCGCGACATGGAATGCTTCGATAAACCCTTCCATGCAACACTTCCAGTTCGCCTCCATGACCTTGGTTACGCGGGTGTCCAGATAGACGTCGTCCCGGGACCAGTCGGCAAATTCCGCGATCAGCGGACCCAAATATGTTTCCAGCGATGGTGATGCGGGATCGCGGTTGACGAATACGAAACCTCCCCATAGGCCAACGCGCGCTTCTGGTAGAGCGAGTTCGGAATCTTCGACCGGATCGAAATCCCAGCGCGCAGGTAAATTCTGAAGGGAGCCGTCGAGGTTCCAAGTCATGCCATGATAGGGACAGCGTATTTTGTTTACGCTCGTGTCCGACGCGCATAATTTCATGCCGCGATGCAAACATCCATTATAGAAAGCTTTGATCACGTCCGGAGCACTGCGCATGATGATCAGCGACGCACCGGGCGAGTCATACAATACGCAATCACCAACTTCCCTTACTTCTTCGACACGGCAGGCGACTTGCCACGTGCGCGACCACATCCGTTCCTTTTCCAAGTCGAAGAAAGTCTGGCTGGTATAACGCTCGCGAGGGACGCGCGGCATTTCGATATGCGTGGGATGGATTTGGCGTAAACTCGCGGGTGCCTTAATGGGGTCGCGCGCAATCACTTGCTGATATGTCGGAGCAGGGCTGTCCCGGTAATCGGGTGCGCCGTTGGTATCGAAATGAGTCATGGTTCAATCTCCCATCTTGGGCTGGGTCAATCCAAGCTGGCTATCCAGCGTAGCTCTCGCGGGCCACATCACCCCGCTGGGATCGCACCCGTCAGCAAATAGCCGCCTTCAACAGGAAGCGCGTGACCGGTGACCAATGAAGCTGCGTCCGAACTCAACCAAAGAATGGCAGCAGCCAACTCGTCGGGGCGTCCGAGACGTTTTTCCAGATTGGCGACCTGTTCGATCATGGACCGCTTCGCCCCCACAAGATCCATTTTAAACGCCAACATCGGTGTGTCAGTCACGCCAGGGCATACCGCGTTGATGCGGATCTTGCGCGACGTGTAAGCCAAAGCCGCGCTTCGCGTCATGGCAAGAACAGCGGCTTTCGTGCCATCGTAAACAGCACTGTCCGGCCGCGACCTGAGTGCATTCATTGAGGCGACATTCACGATAGAGCCACCACCCTGATCGAGCATTTTGGCGATCTGGCGTTTCATGCACAAAAATACGCCCATGAAGTTGATATCGACAACGCGGCGGGCCTGCTCATCCTGCACATCGGCAAGCGCAGTATCCTCCAGTTCCACTGCCGCGTTATTGCAGGCGAAATCGAGACGTCCGTAGGTGGCAATGCAAGTGTCGATCAGTGAATCGACGTCTTCGGATGACGTCACATTGGAGCGGACGAAAATGGCCGTGCCACCAGCCGCCGTGATGGCGTGTGTCGTTTCCTCACCACCTTCCGCTTGGATATCAGTGACAACCACATTCGCACCAGAAGAAGCGTAAGCGATTGCCGTCGCCCGACCGATACCACCGGCTGCTCCTGTGACCAACGCTGTTTTGCCCGCGAGATTATAGGTCAAATCGGCCATATACTCAGAATCCTCGTATTTTTTTCGGTCGGGAACTTGTTTTCGATCGCTTTTACATGAGGGAAAAATCGCGGACCGGATCGGCGCCGTCGAAATTCACGGACGCGCTCTTGACCCGGTGATAAACCGACAGGAGCGGTATCGACGGTTCGTACAATTCGACGAAGTGGCCGAATTGTTTGGTCGCATCCATCATCGCAAATCCGGACCCCGGTTGGACTTCGCCGTAAAAGCCCTACGGAAATCCCGCAGCTTCGAATTCCTTCATGGCCGCGGGCAAGTCGTCGATGATCAGCGCGATGTGATGGAAACCGGTCCCACCATTCGGAAACAGGTCTGAAAAGACCGAGGGTTCGGAACTATGGACTTGAACCATTTCGATCATGACGTCACCCCATTGTCCGTAGGCGGAGGAATGATCGAAAACGCCAGGCTTGCCGCGGTAACGCGCCAAACTCATGGGGATATGCTCCATGACGAAGTAAGGGCCTGAACCGAAAGCCTCCGCATGCTGACGGGCAGCTTCGCGCACATCGGGCACATAAAATGCGACCTGCCGGATCGGATAGCGCATGAACATCTTAGTGAACATTAGGGATACTCCTGCAAGCACGATCAGGCAGGGAGGGGGCGATCACCTGGCCGATATTGCTACAGGTGGCGGCGCCAAGCACGATGGCCACTTTTCCATCAAGCCGCATCTAGATCCCCTCCTTATTGTTAGCATGCATCCTAACTCGACAACAGCTCGCCCGTCAATATATTTAGGCGACATAATATTAACCTGACCGATCGCCCTGTGGTGCTGATCAATCTGTGGCCGTTAAAATGAAGGTGCGTAGCGGATCGGCATCGTAGGCGGCATCTGCAATGACATGGCCGACGCCCTGCAAGCCGGACAGGAGGGCTTGGGCCTGTAGGCAATCGCCATATTGTCCTGGCGTTGGATGAATGCGCAGCGGCAAGCCGATCGCATCGACGGCGGCGGAAATCCGCCATAAGCGGTTAAAATGGTGCTGTTAGAAATGCACCGCTCTTCGCGGGCGACGTTCGGCGCGGGAGTCAGGCTTAGCGTAGGTTGTACCGCCGAATGTGATCCTGTTGGACAACCCGTTCTCGCGTGGATCTATCAGGCTGCCCGAGTTACCCTGTCGTTGCCGGACATATCGCGCTCAGGCGCTTTTTTAGGGGCTTGGACCGCAGATGGGACGACACGCGTCGTTGCGCTTAATTTCTGGGGTGCCAGATCGCTGTTGGCGATACGGGAATCCACTTCAGTGGTCCGAAGATCCGCCAGCCAGAGGCGTTTGGCGACAGCCAGAGCAGCGGCGGCCGCAGAGGGGCGAACGGCATTGATCTGGATTTCGTTCGTGAACAGCGCGACGATCAGCCGGTCACGGATTTCCTCTGAATGAAAGTCGAATTCAATGCCGAGGCGCCTGCCCGAACGGCGTACAAATCCGCGCAACAGGCCGACGTCCGGCAGCAGGACATCGACGCGCCCGCCGACACTCAGGTCCGCCGGTTCAGCAAGCTCCAGCCCAAGACCGGAGATGGAAATGTCGCCCTGATCTGACCGGATCATCTGCCCCTGCGCGCTCAGGATCGTCACGGCCTGTCGCAGCGCGAAGCGCTCCTCGCCTCGGACACGCGGCTTTTCCAGACACATCATGGCGACCAGCAGCAGGATGAACATGTTCACGATCGTCCAGAAGGTCACCATGGGCAGCAAGCCGACCTGCGACACGACCCGATATTCCGGCGTAACATTGATCATCAGGCCAGCGAAACTGAGCGCGAGTAGGCCGAGCGCTACGAACAATATGGTCCTCTCCCATGGACTCCCGCCCGCGTCGGCCCCTTTGGGCGTGACCTTGAAGACAAGACCTTTTGGACGGAACAATGTTTGCAGGGCGACGGGCAGAATGCGGAAGGACTGGAACAGCGACAAAATTTGCGCGGCAAGCGGGTAATAGCGCCCCGGCGCCAGGAGCGTGATGCCGCTCAACATTGCGACGATCAGTGGCAGGACATAGTGAATGACCGCTTCGAGATCGATGCCGACCATCGGAGCCAGATTGAACAGCATGAAGCAAATGGGCGTCAGCACGGTGAACATGGATTGGAAACCCTGCGTGATCCATGCGCTGGGCAGGAACAGCAGGCGATAGCGCAGTTTCAATCCTGGTCCCAAAGGACCTTCTTTCAGATACAGGATCTGGATCGCACCCTGCGCCCAGCGTTGACGCTGAACAAAGAAAGCGGTCGTGCTTTCCGGAGCGAGGCCAAAGGCCAGAGGCTCATTCAGATAGCGGGTGACATAACCCTTCCGCAAACTGGCCAGCGTCAGCAACATGTCTTCGGTGATCGATCCTTCCGGCAGCCCTCCGCCGATCGATTCAAACAAGGTCCTGCGCGTCACGGAGTTCGATCCGCAGCAAAAGGCGGCGTCCCAACCGTCTCGTCCCGGCATGATCGCTTCGAAGAAAAATCGCTGATCGTCCGGCATGGCCTGTTGCAGGCCCAGATTGGTCTGCATGGGATCATGATTGTAGAAGCTGTGCGGAACCTGGACGATGCCGATCCGCTCAGACTCGAAAAAGCCCATGGTCCGCAGCAGGAAGTCTCGGCGTGGCACGAAGTCCGCGTCAAACACCGCCACGAACGGCGCGTCGGTGACCGTCAGCCCGTGATTGATATTGCCCGCCTTCGCGCCTTTGTTGTCCGGCCGGTTAATATAGCCAGCCCCCTTCGCCAGGCACAGATCGCGCACCCAGGGTCTTCGGCCATCGTCCAGCACCCATATGCGCGCGTCCGGCCAGTCGAGGGCGAGACAGCCGAGGATGGTTTTTTCCAGCACTTCGCGCGGTTCATTATAGGTGGCTATGAAAACGTCCACCGGGGGTAAATTCAGCGGCCCCTCTTCCCATGCAGCGCGCAGCCGTGCCTCGCCCGCATCAGCCTCCGCCGACCGGTCGCGCGGCCGGGAGAGGATCGCCAGCAAGATCGCGCCATCGAACAGCGCGGCACTTTCCACCAGCAGACAGGTCAGCGGCCACCATAACTTGGCCGCCCCCTCGCCCCAGGGAATCGTCTGTGAGATCCGCCACTGCAGATAATAGACAATGGTGCACCCAATCGTCGCGACCAGCCCCGCACGCCACGGCCATATCTTGCCGAAAAGCAGCAAGAAGCCCACCAGCAACGCCAGCGGCGCGAAGGGCGCGGTGGTGGCGATGCTGGACATGTGCCGTCAGAGCCTGCGGCTGAACCGGACCTCGGCCAAACGCCCAACATCGCATTTGCGCGCGGCATCGACCCCACGGGGTTCGGGCGCCGGCAATGCGACATCGATCAGAATTTCTCGATCCTCCGGCAAGGAATAGGTGGATGCGGCCAGCAATTCCTCCCGGCGCCGCCCCGCCGCGCCGGTGATGTTCACGACCTGCCCCTTCAGCCACTGATCGGAACCGATCATGCGAACGTCTGCGGGCGTGCCGGGACCAATCACTTCAGCCTTCCGTTCGGGGAGGGTGACCTGGACGAAGCGCCGACGGCAATCGATCAGGTCGAGCACCGGCTCACCCGCGCGAATGGCGGCGCCGGGACTGGCGACCGCCGCCCATACCAAAGTTCCCGCCGGGGCACGATAACCCGCCCGGGCCAGCGCGTCCTTCAATCTCAGACTGGCCTGACGGTAACGGGCAGTCGCGTCGCTCAACGTCTTTTCGACCGCCTGCTTCTGCAAAAGCAGACGATCGCCCTGCTGCACCGCATAGGGCGCGTCATTATAGCTGTCGCCGATAAACACCCCGGCTTCCGCCGCGCTACGCGTAACCTGAATGGCGCGCAGCCTGGCGGCGGCGCTGCTGCAATTGCTGCTCTTGAGCGATGCGGCGGCTTCCGCCTTCTGCACCCCGGCGGGCGATATGAAGCCCCGCGCCGCCAGAACGCGCGTGCGGGCAAGATTAGCGGCTTGCTCTGCGCGTTCGGCCTGGCACCCCGCGAGATCTGCCTGCGCGGAGTCGCGATCAGCGGTAAGACGCGTTGCCATCGCGCCGGAAAAAAGCGTCGCGCGCTGCTCCAATCGCTGACTTTGGCCGTTCAGTTCCGCCAATTGTCGTTCGCTGAGCGCCATTTCCGTTTGCGCCATTTCGGCTTGAGCCTTCAGCTCGGCGACCTCGCCCGTATCCTGCGACAGGTCCAACAAATGTATTCCGGTGGCTTTGTCGAAATAGTGGCCGTTCGCCGGGAGATCGGCGACTGTTCCATCGGCGGCGGCCGTCAGCCTGATCAGCGGAGCATTGATCGCCGCCTGGGTGGAAACGTCGTTCAACACATAGGGGGCGAAACCCATGGCCCCGCCACCGATCAGGGCGGCCGCCAATATGATACGCGTCATTCGCGCGCGCAAAAGATTTTGAATATCAATCATTTTCGCCGCTGACCCGCTGCCTTCTAACAATCTTCCGAAGCGTAACATCGGATAGTTAGCAGCGCGTTAATGACATTTTCGCCAGCGCCCTCTCGTGCCGGTTCTATTCGGCACGCGGGGTATTATACCAATACGAGTTGATCAGGACCCGCCAGCCAGAGCCGGTTCGAAAATGGATCGACTGCATCCAATTTGCATTCGATCCATTTTCAACCAGGCTCTCAGCACCATCGATTTGCGATCGCTATTGAACCAGTCGAGCCGTCTGGAGCGCTGTGGAGAAGAGTTGCAGCAGGGCCGTAGTGATACTGTCATCGGCTGTCACGGTCTGCACCAACGGAGAACCATTGACGCCAGATGACGCGCAACTTTGCAGCGCGGTCAGAACCTGATCGGAGCTCCCGGCCTTTCCTGCCGGATAGGGCGACGGAGGAGGCGGCAAAAACGGCGCAATATTCGTCTGCGACCAGCTGTCGCCGGAAAGAGATTCCGGCAGATATTGCGTATAGAGGATCGCGATCTTGATACCCTTGGCCTTGATAGCCGTGCATTCGGTCAGGTCGCTGCTCCGCATTGGTCCGAAATATCGGCCGCCGCCATTTGGCTGATCCAACATGCCGTCCGTAATGATGAACAATATCTTTTGTGGTGTCGCTCCGGGGGCACCCGTTCCCGCATTGGGAATGAGGTTTTTCATCGTAGTGAGCATGTTCGTTACTTCGGTGGCTTTATCGTCTATATTGCTCCCACTCGTCGGCATAGAGTTCTTCCACCAATAATCATCCGCCGGAAACAGGGATGTTGCCGAAAATCCGCTGCCGTAGGACGCGACATTGTTCAAACTATTGAGCGTCCTGACAGGTGTAGTATTGCCGGATCGCGTCCAGTCGAACGAAAACATCTGTGCCCGATAGGTGACCTGATATTGCGATGCCTGGTTGGCCGCGAAAGGGATCAACTGCGATGCGGCCAAAACCATGTCGTCCTTGCGCAGAGTAATGCTGGAAGGGCTACCATAGATTCTACCGTAATTATGTGTAAGCCAATAGCCGTCAGCCCAATATCCGGTGTCGTAGACGGTACTCGTTGCAGTGCCCGTAGTTGTGGTTGTAGTTGTGGTAGAGGAACCCCCGTTAGTCGGCGTGGAAACCTTTGTTGTAGTCGTGGTCGGCGTAACCACCTTGTAGACGGTAGAAGCACCGCTGGAACTGGAGGTAACTGTATAAGTGGTCACGTTATAAGTACTGACAGTGGTGTCGATGTTCCGCGTATTGCCGTTCGATCCGGATGTCGTCCGCGTAGGCCCCGTCACCGTCGGTGTCGTGGATGACGTCATGAGATTACCCGCGCTGTCATAGACCAGGTTGGCAGATGAATCCCACCTGTAGAAGACATTCTGGGTCGTGGAACCAGACGTATAATATCCTGCCGATAGTAATATATGACGGCTTTGCTGATCCTTGACGTAAATATTGTCGGTTTTCGGAAGCATCGCATGGCATGCAAAGGCGCAGCCGTTCGCATTTTCGCTCGTCTTGGTGGCCGCGATTATCTTGCTCACTCCATCCGAAGTCGCAGGCAGGAGCATTGATGGCGAATTGTCCATCGCAAGGTAAAAATCGACATTGGGCGGTTGGGCAGCGCTTGCCGAAGACGTTCCGCTCACCGTCAGGGTGCCTGCCCCCAGAATGCCACCGAATACATTGACCGACTTGGCCGTGTAGCTGACGGTAGCCTTGCGAAGATACCCCAGTGCGCCGCTGCCGCCGGAGGTCCCGTCCGTAATCGTGGGGGTCACCTGAAGGTTCTGGTAACCGCTCAGGAGACTCGCCTGTGCACTGAACATAGTACGCGCGGCAGCAGTCGCCTCGCTGTTCGACTGAAGGATCATCGATGGTCCGACAGCCGCAAGCGCCGCTGCGTCGGCAGCGGCGTTCAGGTGCGTCTGGAGGCTCATGGCGCGAGAATAATCGATGCCAAACCCGGTGACAAAGGTCAACGGAATGAGCGAAAATGCCATGATCATCATGGCCCCGCCTTGCTGATCGGCCTTTAGACGAGCAGCGAGGCTGGCCATCGCTGCCGAAGAACGGAGACAAGAGAGTTTTGTCATCGGTCAAGCACCTAGTAAAGACGAGGAGTCATGTAGATGGTGTGGGTGAGCGCCGTGGTCCGGATAGGTATATAACTGACCGATGGCGTGAAATTGTAAGTGATCTTGCCCATGTACAGCCAGCCGCCGGCAGTACCGACCTGGGTCTTGTTGGCGATGCCGGGAACAAGATTTTGACAAACATTCGATCCGTCCGGCGACGTCGGCACCATAGTGGAATTGATCATATCGGCTGGGATTGAGATGACGGCGTTAGCCGACTGCGTCTCGATAGTTGGAAGCGTACCCGCAGTATGTTCTGAAGTTGTAGGCGTGACGATGCTGCCATCGACATTCTGCGTCTGCGCCTGGGTCCATACGACATAGGCATGCGTGGCGTCGCAGACCCGAAGCAGCGAAATCTGCTCGGTCGCGTTGTTGAGCTTGTAAGGCGCCAGGACAACGGCACTAGCGCTGAGATAGGTTTTCGCATTGGCGCTCTGCGGCGCGTTATAGATGACGGTGGGGGACATGGTTCGGCTGGTGAGATCGACCAGCGAACGGGTCGCTATCGTAACCTTGCGGTTGCAGGCGATCATGTCCGACAGGCAAACGCCGCCCGTGTACATGAGCACAAGAACCGGCAGACAGATCGCGAATTCCACGATGACTGCGCCGCGCGCATCCTGCCTGAAGCGCTTCAGCATGAGCTTTGCGATGCGTTGCATGAATAATCTTCCGTCGTGAACACCGACGTTGCCACAAGCTTCCGATTGGCATTGGGCTGATTTATCAGGTTCAAGCCGAGCGGCCCTTTTCCTGTCGGCCACAAATACACCAGCTGAAGAACGACGATGCGGTTTTTGCCGCTACCGCCCGACTGGTAGATATAGCCCGTCCCCGTCGAGGTCAGCACGCCATTGCTGTCATACGTGAATGTGGGCGCAGACGTGCTGCCCACATTATAGCCACTTGCGGTGGCAACGTTGACCGTTAGCCGAGAGCAGGTGAGCATCGCTGGCAGGAGCGACGGAACGCTGACGGCCTGCCCGCTCGAATTGGTGCCGGAGTAACCATTGCAGATGGCGTCTTTGAAGTCATCGGACGTCATGCCCATGTGGCCATTGGCCATCTGGGTCGTTTGGGCTGAGCCAGTCAACAGCAGGCGCCCTGCGCTTTGAGCCGCCGTCTCCAGCATCTGTTGCGCCAAATATATCATCATCGTGTATAGGATCGCGAATAGCAGCGCGAGCAAAGCCGGTGCGACGATGGCGAATTCCAGGGCAGCCGTACCCTTCCTGTCTTTCGACAGGTTCGTACCGAAGCGGCGAACCGCTTTCAGTGGGTAATAGATACTGCGTAAAATCGCCACGCGAGGGCATCCTTAAAGCTATATCAAAGGCTATATCGCCGATCAGCGTTCAGATTTCGTAAACGGCCTAGACGGGCACTCTGGGCGGTCATCGACGCCAGTTCCGGATATTGCTTTTGTAACGCTTCGCCTCACGAGCATTGTGTGGGGCGGGCAGCAGCCCTGCATGGCCCGCCTTCACGGAGGGACGATTCTTTCGTGCCACCCATGTGCAGGTGCTGATGCGCTTCGACGATCGAGTACCCGAAATCGGGCGATGATTTCCTACCTGACAAAGCCTTAGAGATCAGTTCGCGCGGGCATTCCGGGACGAGTGAAGGGTGCGCCAGATGGGCAGACCAGGCTCAGTCGCCGGGGAAGCGCGGAACGATGCCAACATCCTCGAAGAAGGTGGATGCCTGGTACAGCGTGGGTCCGGCATAGGCTGGCGCGTCCGGAGAAGCCATCATCCAGGCGACCGTGCGTCCGGTATCAGCGGGCGTATAGGACGGCAGTCCGCCGCCAAACCCCTTGGCGGCTTCGCCATATTGCGCCGTCATGGCTTCGGTGATGGTCAGGCCGGGCTGTATGTGGAAGCTCGCAATCCCCTGATCCCGATATTCCAGATCGACAAATTCCGCGAGTTTGCTGAAAGCGGCTTTTCCCGCCGCGTATAGCAGGCCCCAGCCGCCCTCGGTCAGCTTTCGTTCGCAGAGCATGCTGCCCGCGCCACTGGTGATGAAGACGATACGTCCGCCGCCCTGTTTCAGCATGGGTTCAAGCGCGCGCTGCGTGATGTGCAGTTGATTGACCATCATCCCGCGCATGGCCGCTTCCGCAGCATGCGCATCGATTGCGGAGATGGGCGACATGATGGCGGGTGACTGATAGATGGCGTTGTTGAACAGGCCGTCGATCCTGCCCCATTTGGCAAGCACCGCATCCACTGCGGCATCAATGGATGCGCGGTCCAATATGTCCATCGGGATACCCAAAGCCTCGCCGCCAGCCGCTTCGACCTCATCTACGGTTGCTTCGATGCTGCCGGGTACGGCAATAGCCTCCGACGCGACGGAACTCGCCAGTCGTCCTTCGCCTTCCCGCCGGGTACGACCGGTAACCGCGACGGCGAATCCACACTTTGCGAGTTCCAGTGCGGCTGCCTTGCCGATCCCGCGCGTTGCGCCCGTTACTATTGCCACCTTGCGCATACCCAAAGCTCCTGATGATCGTAGAACGTCGGGTTTTTGCCGATCGCCAGCCGCCCTTGTTCCGGGAAATCGGGTCCGCCGCAAGCCAGATCATGATGTCTTTCGGCATCGAGGGATGCTCGAAACACTGCTTTTTTGAAACGCCTCTAACCGGAATTGCTTCTACCACTTGACAAAGGTTGATATTCGTCAACTATTAGGAGCAGATGGCCGTGTAGTTGCGCCTCAGCAGATGATCTGCCGTGGGCGCCGCTGGCCACCGTTTGAAAATGCTAATGAGATAAACCTTAGAGAGAGTATCAGGCTATGGCCCACACGAAGTTCCACCTTGGCTATTTCACGAAGTTCGGCGCGACTTCCTGGCCGGGCGATGGCAAGGAGTTTGGCTCGCAGTGGGCGGATGGTTCCTATCACAAGGAACTGGCCAAGATGCTGGAGGCGGCTAAGTTCGACTTCGTCTTCTTCGAAGACAGCCTGATCGTTGGCGATCGTTACGGCGGCTCGATGGAGCTGGACCTCAAGAATGCGACGCTGTCGCCCAAGCTCGACCCCATGCCGCTGCTGCCGGTGATGGCGCAGGAAACATCGCATATCGGCCTGATCGCGACGGCTTCGACGACCTTCTATCCGCCCTATATCCTCGCGCGGTTGCTTTCGACGATCGACTCCCTGACGAAGGGGCGTGCAGGCTGGAACATGGTGACGTCTAGCGAGAAGAACGCTGCGCTGAACTTCGGCATGGAAAAGCTGCTGCCGCCGAACGAGCGGTACGACATTGCCGACGAGTTCGTCGAGCTGGTCAAGAAGCTGTGGGATAGCTGGGAAGAGGGCGCGCTGGTCGCGAACACGGAAACCGGCGTCTATGTCGATCACACCAAGGTCCACACCGTCAATTTCGAGGGCAAGCATTTCCGTTCGCGCGGGCCGCTGAACACGCTGCGTTCGCCGCAGGGCTATCCAGTTCTGGCGCAAGCGGGCGCGTCCGAGCGTGGACGGCAGTTTTCGTCCAAGAATGCCGAAGTCGTGCTGGGCATGATGACCGGCGGCGTTCCGGGGATGAAAGCCTATCGCCAGGACATTCGGGACCGCGCCGAAGCGCAGGGCCGCAATCCTGACGATATCAAGGTCTTCTTCCTGACGCCGGTGGAAATCTTCCCCGAAGGCGGCGAGCGGCCCGAAATGAGCGAGGCCGAAAAGCAGGCTTCGTTCGAGCATAATATCGTCATGGCTTCGTCGTCGCTGGACGTCGACTTCTCGCTTTATGACGTGGACGCGCCCGTTCCCCAGGACATCGTGGCAGGCGGCCACACCAGCGCCCTTGAGTATATGAAGAAGGCGGGCCGGGAAGAGGGTAGATCCCTCCGCGACCTGTTCTCCGTCGGGAAGGGCGCGAGCGGCATGGACTTCAGCGGCACCGTCGAACAGGTTGCCGAAAAGATGATGGCGGTGATGGACGAAGTGGGCGGTGACGGGTTCCTGATCGAAGGATCGGGTTATAACCATCAGCTTGCCGATCTGGTCAACGGCGTCATCCCTACCCTTCAGAAGGCAGGCGCCGTGCGCACTGAATATGAGGGCACGACGCTGCGCGAAATCCTGCGCGAATTCTGACGCGATAGGCGTGGAGCGGTTGCGCTGCTCCGCGCCTTCCTCAATCTTGAAGCTGGAGCGCGCCTGCACATAGCGGCGCGCTCCAGTTGTTTTGGCATCCCCGACCGCGTTGGTTCACGCGGAGCCACAGCCGCGAGCCGCTGTTAGCGCGGCCGCAAAAAGGCTCGCTTGGAACGCGGCATCCCCTGCGTTAGGGTCCTTGCAGACGGCCAGGAAGTCGTGGGCAGATGGGAGAGGAACGTTTGACTGAAACCGACAAGATCGCTGCGACTTTGGCGATATATGCCCTGAAAGCGCGCTACTTCCGGTCCATGGACAATAAGGATTGGGCCGCACTGGAGGCGGTCTTTGCGCCCGACCTGGTCGCAGATTTCCGCGATGCCGCCGGGGAACGGGACGAGAGCATGCTGATCCACGGCGCCGCGCCTTATATGGCACGCCTGACGCCGATGCTGGAGCAGGTCACAACCGTTCATCACGGTCATATGCCCGAGATTCACATCGAAACGGACAGCCAAGCCAGCGGCATCTGGGCGATGGAGGACAAGCTGTGGGTGCAGGAAGGCTCATCCCTGCCCTTCCGCTGGATGCATGGCTATGGCCATTATCATGAACGCTATGTGCGGCTGGCCGACGGCTGGCGCATCAGTGAAATCCGCCTGACACGCCTGCGCATCGACGCAGGCTAACGCCCCTTAAAGCTCCTCCAGCGCCGCGCTCGCTTCGATCCAGCTTTCTTCGATCGTACCCAGCTTCTTTTCGACCGAGGCGCGGCGGACCATGAGGTCGGTCGTGGTCATCTTCGCCTCGGCACCGGTAGCTGCCTTGGGATCGAACAGCGCCTGGTCGATGCGGCTGCGTTCGGCCGAGAGCGTCGCCATCTCCTTTTCCGCCTTGCTGATTGCCGACTTTAGGCTCTTCTGCTTTTCGCGCCATTCGGCTGCATTGCGCTTCTCTGCCTTGCGATCCTTCGGCGCGTCGCCTCCGCTGCCACCGCTGTCGGCCTTGCGCAAAATGATGTCGGTATAGTCTTCCAGGCTGCCGTCGAACGGCTGGGCCGTGCCCCCATCCACCAGGACGAGGCGATCGGCCACCAGTTCGATCATGTGGCGATCGTGGCTGACGATCACGACAGCGCCCGAATATTCGTTAAGGGCCTGCACCAGCGCTTCGCGGCTATCGACGTCCAAGTGGTTGGTCGGTTCGTCGAGGATCAGGAGGTGCGGCGCGTCACGGGTGATGAGCGCAAGCGCCAGCCGCGCACGCTCGCCACCCGACATGGAGCCGACCTGCTGCGTCGCGCGCTCGCCGGAAAAGCCGAAACGTCCAAGCTGAGCGCGCACCGCGCCCGGCGTCGCGCCCTTCATGACGCGGGTCATGTGCTGGAGCGGCGTGTCGGCGATGTCGAGCTCCTCCACCTGATATTGGGTGAAATAGCCGACATTCATCTTGGCCGAGCTGTTCATCGACCCTTCCATCGGCGCCAGCTGTGCCGCGATCAGGCGGGCAAGCGTCGTCTTGCCGTTGCCGTTGCGGCCGAGCAGCGCCAGCCGGTCGTCGGGATCGATGCGCAGGTTCACCCGGCGCAAGATCGGCGTGTCGCCATAGCCGACCGCCGCCATGTCCATCGTGATGAGCGGCGGGCGCAATTCGGGCGGGCTGGGGAAG
>CAMPIM010000067.1 GCA_946886365.1 uncultured Novosphingobium sp. | reverse complement strand
CATATTCGACCAGTTCGCCCAGGTGGAAGAAGGCGGTGCGCTGCGACACGCGGGCGGCCTGCTGCATATTGTGGGTGACGATGACGATAGCGTAACGACCGCGCAGCTCGTGGATCAGCTCCTCGATCTTCGCAGTCGCGATCGGGTCGAGTGCCGAGCAGGGCTCGTCCATCAGGATGACTTCCGGTTCCACCGCGATGGCGCGGCCGATGCAGAGGCGCTGCTGCTGGCCGCCCGAAAGCGCGGTTCCGCTGTCGTGCAGGCGGTCCTTCACCTCTTCCCACAGGCCCGCGCGGCGGAGCGATTTTTCGACGATGACGTCAAGATCCGCTTTAGCATGGGCCAGGCCGTGGATGCGCGGGCCGTAGGCGATATTTTCGTAGATCGACTTAGGAAAGGGGTTGGGCTTCTGGAACACCATGCCCACGCGGGCGCGCAGTTGCACCACGTCCATCGAGGGGGCGTAGATATCCTCGCCGTCCAGGGTGATCGCGCCTTCGACCCGGGCCGAAGCTACGGTGTCGTTCATGCGGTTGAGGGTCCGCAGGAAGGTCGACTTGCCGCAGCCCGACGGGCCGATGAAGGCAGTGACATTATCCATGTCGACGTCGATGGAGACGCCCTTTATCGCCTGCTTTTCGCCATAGAAGACCTTCACGTCGCGCGCGGTCATCTTGACTTGGGTGGCGGGCACCAGTGTTTGCGGTTCGTGCATCATTGTTACCACCGTTTTTCGAACTTGTTGCGCAGGTAGATGGCGAGGCCGTTCATCGCGAGCAGGAAGACCAGCAGGACGATGATGGCGGCGGAGGTCTTTTCGACAAATCCCTTGGAGACTTCGTCGGACCACAGGAAGATCTGCACCGGCAGGACGGTCGCTGGATCGGTGATCCCGCCCGGCGGCGTGGCGATGAAGGCGCGCATGCCGATCATCAGCAGCGGCGCCGTTTCGCCGAGCGCGCGGGCCATGCCGATGATCGTGCCGGTGAGGATGCCGGGCAGGGCGAGCGGCAGGACGTGGTGGAATACCACTTGGACAGGCGAAGCGCCGATGCCGAGCGCTGCGTCGCGGATGCTGGGCGGGACCGACTTGATGGCGTTGCGCCCGGCGATGACGATGACTGGCATGGTCATGAGCGCCAGCGTCATGCCGCCGACCAGCGCGGCGGAGCGCGGCAGGTGCAGGAAGTTCAAGAAGATCGACAGGCCGAGCAGGCCGAAGATGATCGAGGGAACAGCGGCGAGATTGTTGATAGACACTTCAATGATGTCGGTCAGCCAGTTCTTGCGCGCATATTCCTCCAGATAGACGGCGGTGGCGACGCCGATCGGGAAGCTGAGCACCAGCGTCACCAGCATCGTCAGCAGCGATCCCTTGAATGCGCCCCAGATGCCGACCTGTGTCGGGTCGGTGCCGTCACTGGCGGACAGGAAGCTCATATTGAAACCGGTCGTGAGCAGGCCTGCCTTGTTCAGGCGCTCCACAGCCGCTTCGGCCTCGGGCGAACCCTCGCTCTTGGCCGCTAGATCGATGGTGGTCGATGCGGGCAGTTTGATGGTCTCGGTGCGGCTCAGGATGTCGGGATCGGCCTTGATAGCGTCACGCAGAACGACCCAGGCCGTGGGCGACACCCATTCCTCGGCATCCGCGCCCAGCGCCTTTTTCACGACGTCGCCCGTCACCATCGGCAGGTTCGCGTTGGCGAGCGACTGATCGGTAATCGCATTCGGATCGAGCAGCAGCGGCGACGCGGGGAAGTCGATCTTCACCGCTATTTCCGTCCGCGTGAAACCGCGCAGGCCATTGCCCATCATGTTGAAGAGCAGGAAGGCAAGAAAGGCGGCCGACAGTGCCACGGCGAGCAGGCCAGCAGCCTTGAAGCGGCGTTCGGATGCATAGCGCCGGGCGATCCGCTTGCGCATCGCGTCCGACTTCCAGTCGGTGGGGAGGCGTTCGGGTGCCATTATTCGTAAGCCTCGCGATATTTCTTCACGACCCGCAGGGCCACGATGTTGAGCAGCAGCGTCACCACGAAGAGGACGAGGCCGAGGGCGAAGGCGGCCAGCGTCTTTGCGCTGTCGAATTCCTGGTCGCCGGTCAGAAGCTGGACGATCTGCGTCGTTACAGTCGTGACGCTGGCGAAGGGATTTAAGGTGAGGTTTGCCGCCAGACCGGCTGCCATCACCACGATCATCGTCTCGCCGATCGCGCGGCTGACGGCCAGCAGCACGCCGCCGACGACGCCGGGAAGGGCGGCGGGGATCAGCACGCGGCGGATTGTTTCGCTGGTGGTTGCGCCCATGGCGAGGCTGCCGTCGCGCATGGATTGCGGCACGGCTGCGATGCTATCGTCCGCCATGGAGGATACGAAGGGTATGATCATCACGCCCATGACCAGACCAGCGGCCAAGGCGCTTTCCGAAGAGGCGCCCTGGATGCCGATCGCCACGGCGAGGTCGCGCAATGCGGGGGCCACTGTCAACGCGGCGAAATAGCCGTAGACGACGGTGGGCACGCCTGCGAGCACCTCAAGGATGGGCTTCATCCACTTGCGCACGGTGGGGCTGGCATATTGGGTCAGATAAATGGCGCTCATCAGGCCAAGCGGGATGGCGACGACCATCGCGATGATCGCGCCGATGAAGATCGTGCCCCAGAATAGCGGGACAGCGCCGAACGCGTCATCATTGCCGTAACCGAGCGCCGCCGATTGCGGGCTCCATTTGGTGCCAAAGAGGAAATCGAACGGGTTCACCATCGAGAAGAAGCGAAGGCTCTGCCACAGCAGCGACACGACGATGCCCAATGTGGTAACGATCGCGAGGAGCGATGCGACAAGCAACACCGCCATCACGAGCCTTTCGACCCGCGTGCGCGCCCGGAAATCAGGCCGCACGCGAGTGAAGGCATAGGCGCCCCCGGCAAAGGCCAGCACCAGTGCGAGCGCTGCGCCCGCGATGCCATATTTGCCGATGGCGTCCTTATAGGGTTGGACAAGGCCCTGCGAGAGTGGGTTGAACGCTCCCGATTGCGAACCGCTGGCGATCGCTCGCGCTTCGCCCAATATGGCCGAGCGCGAGAAATCATCTGCTGGCAGGCTGTGCGCGGCCGGGCTGCTCAACACTTGCTGAGTGACGAGCCCAGGGGCGACGTTCGCCCAGACGGCGAGAAAGATCGCCGCCGGGATGAGCGTCCAGAGCGCGACATACCAGCCATGATAGCCAGGAAGGCTATGCACGGCGTCGCGGCGGCCCGAAGCGCGTGCGGCGGTTTGCAGCCGCAGCGCGCGCGTCCGGGCACTGACCCAGGCGATGGCGCCCAGGCCTGCCAGCAGCAGGAAGATTGCAGGACCTGTCATATTTTCCGCTTACTTGAGCTGCGAACCGTCGAGAACAGTCAGCGACTTGATCGTCTCGGCACTCGCCTTGCGCACGTCTTCCGGTGCGGCAACCATGCCGCGCTTTGTCAGCGCGCCGTCGGGCGCCCAGTTGGCGGCGAAGGTGTTGAGATAGGCCTGAAGACCCGGGATCGCGGTCATGTGCGCCTTCTTCACATAGATGAAGAGGGGGCGAGCGCCCGGATATTTGCCGGTCGACACTGTTTCATAGGTCGCTTCGACGCCGTTGATCGACACGTCCTTCAGCTTGTCTTTGTTTTCCTCAAGATAGCTGAAGCCGAACACGCCGAGAGCATTGGGGTTCGCGGCGAGCTTTTGAACGATCAGATTGTCGTTTTCGCCCGAATCCACATATTTGCCGTCTTCGCGGATGCGGGTGCAGGTTGCCTTGAACTCGTCCTCGCTCTTTTCTTTGAGCGCCTTCATGGCCGGATCGGTTTCGCAGCCCTTGGTCAGGATCAGTTCGGCAAGCGAATCGCGGGTGCCGCTGGTCGAGGGCGGGCCGAATACGCTGATCGCGGTGGCGGGCAGGCTCGGGTCAACGTCCTTCCAGGTTTCCGCCTTGTTCGGACCCTTGCCATAAGGATTGGCGGCGAGCGCTTCATAGACGATCTTCGGGGTCAGCTTGAAACCCGGGCCGTCCTTTGACTCGGCGAAGGCGAGGCCATCGACGCCCACCTGGACTTCGATGATGTCCTTGACGCCGTTCTTCTGGCAATCCTCGAACTCGGCTTTCTTCATGCGGCGCGAGGCGTTTGCGATGTCGGGATGCTGTGCGCCGACGCCCGCGCAGAACAGCTTCATGCCGCCGCCGGTGCCGGTCGATTCGATGATCGGCGACTTCATGCCGGGATTGCCCTGGACGAACATTTCGGCGACCGCCGTCGCGAAGGGATAAACGGTCGAGGAACCGACCGCGCGGATTTGGTCACGCGTCCCACCGGCGCTGCCGCCCGATTGGTCGCCGCAACCGACAAGAGTAAGAGCGGCCGCTGCGGTAGCAGCCATCAGAGCGAAATGCTTCACGGATAGTCTCCTTTATCAAAGGCCGCGATTCGCAATCGCTGCCCCCCTTGGCGCGCAGTAGCCGCGGTAGGTCGCGCCTTTGTGACAGTCCAGTTGCACTTTTATGACATCGCGGCCGGAAGCTCAAAAGATGAGCAGAATTTATTCAATGTTTGGACACTGACAGCCTCTCTTCAGCGGGCATCGGCGGCAGGAGAACCGTGATCGTGGTCCCCTTTCCCGGCGCGCTTACAATGTCGAGCCGACCACGGTGCCGCTCCACGATATGCTTCACGATGGCGAGGCCAAGGCCGGTGCCGCCCACAGCCCGGCTGCGCCCGGAATCGACGCGGTAGAAGCGTTCGGTCAGGCGGGGCAGGTGATCCGGGCCGATCCCTTCGCCTTCGTCAGCGACGGTGAGGCGGGTCATTCCGCCCGGACCTTCGGTCAGGCTCACGCGAATCGGTGTTCCGGCCTTTCCATATTTCACCGAGTTGCCGATCAGGTTGTGAAGCAGCTGTGACAATTGCGGCCTGTCTCCCGCGACTTCCGACAGGCCGGGCGTAACGTCCAATTCCACTTCCCGGCCCCGGTCGCCATGGCTCGCCCGGAAAACGCCCACCACCTCGGCAGCCAAGGCGCCAAGATCGACGGGGCTGTCAGGGACGCGATATTTTTCCGCCTCTATACGGGACAGGGAAATGAGATCGTCGATCAGCCGCTGCATCCGGCGCGCCTCACCGTCCATGATCTTGAGGAAGCGTTGCCGCGTATCATTGTCGCGGCCAAGGTCCGGATCACCCAGCGTTTCGATGAAGCCCAAAATTCCCGCGAGCGGCGTGCGAAGCTCGTGACTGGCGTTGGCCACGAAATCGACGCGCATCTTTTCGGCGGCATGGGCGCCGCTATGGTCGGCAAGATGCACCAGCCGACGCACTGCGTCATCATCGCCGACCGGTGCAATGCGCATCTGCCAGCGTTGATCGCGTGTGCCGAGACCCACCAGCTCCAGCATCACCGCCTCGCTCATCGGCGCAAGGCTGGCGAGCCGTTCGGCGGCGGCGGGATGGCGGATGGCGATGCGGGCATCCTCGCCCTCGATATGGGCGCCGAGCAAGCGTTGCGCCGCCCGGTTGGCCCGGATGATCCGTCCGCGCTCGATCAGCATCAGAGGGTCCGCAATCGCCTCCATCATGTCCGCGAAGTCGGGATGTTCGACTATGTCGGTGACAGGTTCGATTGAGGCAAGCTCGGCAGGGCGGGACGTGGGCGCTTGCGCGGCGATGATCAGGACGGCGATGCCCGCGAGCACAGGAAGAGCGATGGCTGAGAGCGCCGCGCCAATCAACAATGAGGTTCCGGTAGCCAAAAACAGCATGGCGAGCGACGCCGTGATCTGGGAAATGCTCAGTCGATTCATGGTTACCGCGCTGGATTATTGGCTGCTTTGCTGCAATGGCTGGCGCAATAGCGTGGATTCTTTACGCTTTGGCAAGCGCGATAGCGGATCAGGACGGTATGAAAGATCAATCGCCCGGACAGCATGCTTCTGATTTCGTGCCTCCAGAGGCCACGGAGCGGGACGCCGACTCGATCGCGCCTTCGCGCCGCCAGCTGCTGATGGGCGGCGCCGTTGCCGCATCAGCGATTGTGTCCATCCGTCCGGCTCTGGCCAATACCGCCGCGTCCGTGCTGAACTGCACCATTCCGGTTCCCGATCAGGCGCGTGCGGGAAAATATATCGCGCCCAATGGCCAGCTTGTACCGGCAGGGACAGCGGGCGCCGTGCCCGCGCAAGGACGCAGCTATAGCGGTGAGCAGGTCCGGCAGGCTCTGCGCGGCGGCAGGCTGCCGGGCACAAGCTATGAGCAGAATCAGGCGTATCTGAACTATATCCGGCGCCTTCAGTCCGGAACCAGCGGCTTCACCTGCTACGCATCATTGCAAATGCCGCGTTAGGCACCTGCTTACTCCTGTGCGCTACAGCTGAGCGCCGCCAGTGAGTTTGAGAGCAGTTTGTGACCCCAGAACGTCGTTACCGTAGAGACAGTGACATAGCCGCGTGCGTGTTGGAGGACATCATCGTCCTTTACCATCGCGCGTCGGGCCAGACGCATATGATGGTCAGCCCTGCTCCAGAGATATTGGAGGCGCTGGATGACGAAGCTGACTCCACAGCGGCGCAACTGCATGCGCGGCTGGAACGCCACTATGATCTGGGCGATCGGGCGCAGGCGATTGCGGAGATCGAGACTCATCTGGAAGGGCTGACAGCGCTGGGTCTGGTGAGCTGTTCATGAGGCACCAGCTTTCCTTGTCCATCGGCCCAGCGTCATTTCGGATTGGTTCAGCGTGGCGGGAGCCGCTGGAACTGTTGGCGAAGCTGTACGCCAGCTATCCCCAGCCAAGGGAGGATGTGGCCGACTTCACCGTGCGGCTTGAGCCGACGAGCATGGTCCGACGATGGGTCAGGCCGTCCATCTTCATCACCGGTGACCATGGCCTGGCCGACGCGGCGCCGATGAGCTTGACCCATGGGCTGCTGGCGGCGGAAATGGGCATGAACCTGCAAATGGCGTTGGGTTGGCGGCGGCACCTGCTGCTCCATGCGTCGAGCGTGGAGAAGGATGGTCGTGCCCTTGTGATGACCGGGGAGTCCGGATCGGGCAAGTCGACGCTCGCGGCCCAGCTTGGCGAGCGCGGCTGGCGGCTCATGGGCGATGAATTCGCTCTGCTGGACCTGGCCACCGGGGAATTACTGCCTTTCCCTCGGCTCGTTTCGCTTAAGAACGGCGCCATTGACGTGATCGTGGGGGAGGTTTCGGCCGAGCGGATGGGGCCGTTGATGGCTGGCACGGCGAAGGGGGATATTCGACACCTCATGCCGCGCCCCGATGCGGCCGCGCGGATGACGGAAGCGGCGAAGCCCGCCCTGCTGCTGTTTCCGCGTTTCGGGCATGCCGCCGACGTTCGCCCGGTGGGGCAGGGCGAGGTTTTCATGCGCCTGACTCAGGCGTCCACCAATTATGTCGCATTGGGAGAGGCGGGGTTCGGTGCGCTAACCCGGTTCGTTCAGCATGTACCCGCGCGGGCGATCGACTTTCCCTCGGGGGACGAAGCCATCGCGATGGTCGAGCGGTTGTGGGAAGAACTCGCATGAGCGCCGCGCTTTTGGTCAGGTCGCTCCGCGATCCGGCGTCGGTCAGGCGTCTGGACAGTGCCGGGTGGAATGCGTTGATCGCGGCGGCACGGGCTGAGCGGCTGATCGGAACGCTGGCTCTGGTTATCGATGAGGGATTGGTGCCTGAGCGGGTGCGGCCGATTCTCGCAGATGCTCGGCTGGATGCGGCACGGGAAGCCCGGCAGGCCTTATGGGAAGCGGATCGGGCTGCTGAAGCGCTGGGGGAGCCGGTGCTGATGTTGAAGGGGACCGCCTATGCGGCCGCTGGGCTCAAGGCAGGCGAGGGGCGGTTTATCGGCGATCTCGACATTCTGGTTCCGCGCGGCCGTTTGAAGCAGGTCGAGGACGGGTTGATCGCGGCGGGGTGGGAGTGGGTCAAGGAAGACGACTATGACGACGCCTATTACCGGCAATGGATGCATGAACTGCCGCCGATGATCCATCGCGAGCGGGACAGGATGATCGATGTGCATCATACGATCCTGCCGCTGACCGCGCGTCCGAGGCCGAACGCGGAGGCGATGCTGGCGGATGCGGTGCCGGTGACTGATCGGTTATCGGTCTTGTCGCCGGAGGATATGATCTGCCATTCCGCCGCGCACTTGTTTGCGGATGGCGATCTGGCGGGTGGTTTGCGCAACTTGTGGGATATTCACTGCCTGTGCCGCGAATTTGGGGAGAGTCAGCAGGATTTTGATCTTGGCTTGCTTGAAAGGGCGGCGGAGCATCAGTTGTATGCGGCGGTGTTGCGCGCGTTGAGGCTGGCGCACTTCCTGTTTGGCACCCCTGTTCGGGCACTTCGCTCGCCCATTCAGGTAGACTATCGCCTGAGATGGAGCGACCGCCTTTTCATCGCGCGGCTGCTGGCTCGGGACGGTTGGGGGCGTGAAAGGCGCAAGCTGCTGCGCTTTGCATTTTACGTTCGGTCGCATTGGCTGCGCATGCCCCCGATGATGCTGGCCCGGCATTTGCTGACGAAGTGGCGCAAAGGGCACCGGCCCGCCTAGTGTCTGGTTGTGACCTGTAAGTCGGGAACAATGCTCTGAAGATTGCCGAGTAAGGGAAAAGGCGTCGGCTTTCCGGAAGGTTCGGTAGAGGCGGAAATCGCCATCCCCATCCACATCACGTCATGCCATTGACCGAATTTGAAGCCGACTTCCCTGTAGATGCCGACCTCTTTCATACCCAACGCCGTGTGAATGGCCACGCTGGCGCTGTTCGGAAGAGTTATGCCCGCGAAGAGGCTGTGATAGCCCTGATGCCGCAATATCTGGATCAATATGTCGTAGAGACGCCTCCCGATCCCGCGACGATGATGATCAGCCGCCAGATAGACGGAGATATTCGCCGACCAATCATAAGCTGCCCGGCCGCTATGGGGTCCGGCATAGGCATATCCTACTATCCGACCATCCACCTCGGCGATCAGCCATGGGTAATATTTTAAGCAATCGGCCAGCCGAAAGCTGAATTCCTCAGCGTCTGGAGGCACGCTTTCGAAGGAGATTACGGTGTTCAAAACATAAGGGGCGTAGATCGCCGCGAGGTGAGGCGCATCGTCCTCAACAGCCGTTCTTATGATTGCCGTCATGCCATCAATCCTCTTGCGACACGGGGAGCAGTGGGATTGCTGCGGCTCACCGCTTCAATATGTTCAACGCGAGCACCGTCATGGCCTCGCTTGCCGTGGCGATGACTTTGTCGGCCTCCGGCGCCCAGAAGGGGCTGTGAAGGGAGGGAAGGGTTAGCTGGCCAGCGGCGGCTTTTGCCATCTGATCGGCGGGGACTCCTCCGACCCAGAAGATGAAGCTATTGATGCTTTTGTCAGCCCGGTAATAGCGGCCGAAATCCTCGCCGCCCATTGATGGCTTCGTCTCGATGACGCGTCCTTCGGGGAAATGCGCTTTGAGCAGTCCGGCCATGTCGTTGGCGAAGGCTGGCGGATTGTAGGCGGCAGGCGTGAATTCATCCTTTACCGAGACAATCGGCATCCGATCGTCGGGAATGCCCGCCGCGATCGCCTCGCCCCGCGCGATGCGTTCGATGCCGTGGATCAGCCGTTCGCGCGTCTCGTCGGAATAGCTGCGGACGGTGAGAAGCAGCTTCGCTTCATCGGGGATGATATTATGCTTCGCGCCGCCGATGAAGCTGCCGACCGTGACGACTGCGGGGTCCAGAGGGTCCTGCTCACGGCTGATGAGGGTCTGAAGAGCTCCGACGATGCGGGCGCCCAGCACTATGGGGTCTTTTGTCGTTTGAGGATAGGCGCCATGACCGCCGGTGCCCCGAACGACTATGTCCACGCTGTCTACATTGGCGAGCGTATAGCCGGGGGTATAACCGATCGTGCCCGCCGGAAGATTGGCGGCGTCATGGAAGGCGATGGCATGCGTGGGACGAGGAAAGCGGGTGTAGAGACCATCGTCGAGCATCATGCGCGCGCCTCGACCGACTTCTTCGGCTGGCTGGAGGATCATTACCAACGTACCGCTCCAGCTGCCCTTCCTCGATGACAGGAGTTGGGCTGTTTCGATGAAGGCGGTCATGTGCGTGTCGTGACCGCAGGCGTGCATGACACCGGTTTCAATGCCTTCAGCCGTCTTGGTGCGAACTTTCGAGGCGAAGGGGAGGCCAGTCTGCTCCGTAACCGGCAGGCCATCCATGTCCGCGCGGATGAGGAGAACCGGTCCCTCGCCATTTTTCATGACCGCGACGACGCCGGTGCCGCCCACCTTTTCGGTTACGTCGAACTTCATCGCCTTGAGGCGGCGGGCGAGCTTTGCAGCGGTCGCTGTTTCCTGCTCCGACAGTTCGGGATGGGCATGGAGATCGCGGTAAAGCGTCATGAGGTCGCCCATGTCGCGATCGATCTGGGCGGCTATCCCCTGTGCTTGTGGAACTGGAGATGCAGGAGCGGCACCAGTCTGTGCCGAGGCGGCAGACGAAAGAGTGGCGGCGGCCATGATGAGCTTGAACGCGTGACGCATCGGCTATTCTCCCTGTTGGATGGGAGCATAGGAAGATTTGGCGGCGCAAGGAAAGTGGCAGATATGAAAAGGCGCCCGCCCATTAAAGGACGAGCGCCTGTCATGATCTGTCGCGACGGGATCAGAAGTGGAAGATCACACCTGCGGTCGGACGGAAGCTGTCGAAATCATAGGTTTCGGTCTGGAAGCGGAGGCGAATGCCGCTGTTGCCGGTGATGCCGCCAAGGCCGATGTCCTTCGGGCCGACTTCGACACCCACGCCGTACATCCAGTCCTTGCGGTTCGGCCAGCCCTGCTTGCCGTTGACCCACTGGTAACCGGCCGATGCGAAGATCATTCCGCTTTCGCCAGCGCGAGCGCCGAAGCGGCCCTTCACGCCATATTCCCAATCAATGTCAGCCCAGCCTTTGGTCGCATTGCCTTCAACGCCCACGAAGACGGGGCCGAGCGGAACGTTGACACCGGCGACGCCGCTTACGATTGCGCCGCTCATGATGGTTTCACCGGGAACGCTGCCGAATTCCGAACGGCGGTCAAAGCTGTGCCAGCCGCCGAGGATGCCGACATAGGGTTCAACGCCGAATGCTTCAGTGCCGTCAGGTGCGGTTTCTTCCTGCGCATGGGCGAGCGAAGGCAGCGCCGCCAGCATGGCGGCTGCGAAGAGATACTTCTTCATATTTGGCTACTCCCTTGAGCCTTGTTCATCAGATGTGTGGGAGTAACGGGAGCCGCCGCCTATGGTTTCCCCACGGAAAACAATTGGTTCAATGGCGTGGTAAAATTGCAACGCGCTCTTATTGGGCAGTCCAGCCGCCATCGATACTCATATTGGCGCCCGTGATATTGGCCGCCGCATCACTGCACAGGAAGAGCGCCATGGCGGCAACCTGATCCACGGTCACGAATTGCTTGGTCGGCTGTCCAGCGAGCAGCACATCATTCATCACCTGCTCGCGCGTCATGTTCCGCGCTTTCATTGTGTCGGGAATCTGGTTCTCGACCAGCGGCGTCCAGACATAGCCCGGTGAGATGCAGTTGGCGGTGATGCCGAATGTGGCGAGTTCGAGGCCCAGCGTCTTGGTGAACCCGGCAAGGCCGTGCTTGGCGGTCACATAGGCGCTCTTGAAAGGAGAAGCCGTGAGCGAATGGGCGCTGGCCGTCTGGATGATGCGCCCCCACTTTTTCGACTTCATATAGGGAATGGCGAGGCGGGACGTGTGGAAGGCGCTGGTCAGATTGAGCGCGATGATGAGGTCCCATTTGTCGACCGGGAAATCCTCGACCGGGGCGACATGCTGCATACCGGCATTGTTGATGAGGATATCGACGCCGCCAAAAGCACTGGCCGCTTCCTGCATCATGGCTTCGATCTCGGCAGCCTTGGTGAGATCGTGCCCGCTGTAGAGGGCCTTGGCGCCGCTCGCCTGCTCCAGTGCCTGCCGTTCCTGCTCAATCGCAGCGCTGTCGCCGAAACCGTTGATGATGATGTTTGCGCCCTCGGCCGCGAGGGTCTTCGCATAAGCAAGGCCGATGCCGGAGGTGGAGCCCGTGATCAGCGCTGTCTTTCCGGCGAGGGACTTGGTCATGCGTTTTTCTCCTTGAGAGTATCGGGCGCCTGGAGGTCGAAGGTGGCGCTTTTGCCGTTCGTGATGTTGCGGGCGATCAGGTCGCCCTTGTGCATCACCTCTTCCACGGCGTCGCGGCCCTGACTCCAATGATCCAGCATGGTGGAGCGGGAAAATTCAAAGTCGCGGGCGCCACTTTCCCAGGCGCGACTGCGGTAGATGAGGTGGACGATGTTGACCGAGCCACGGTCGAGATATTCGCGCAGGCGCTGAGCGTCGGCATCGTCCTTGAGGTCAGGCGGCAGTTTGTCGAGCAGCGCCTTGATCGCCTTATGCTCGCGGCGCAGGCGTAAATATTGATCGGTGACCTGACGCGTCCGGCTGGAATATTGAATGTCCTTGGCGCGGGAATAGACGTCCGTCATCTGGCGCGGCATCGGACCTTCGGCGGGGAAAAGGTCGACCTGAAAGACGAGCATGTCGTCATTTTGATGTTCCAGCACGTGAGCTAAGGGCGTGTTGGAAACCAGCCCACCGTCCCAATAATGCCGCCCATCTATTTCCACCGGGGGCAAACCGGGGGGAAGCGCACCCGAAGCCATGATGTGGCGCGCGTCGATGCGGGTGCGCCCGTCCGGGCCTCGCGTGTCCCAATAGGCGAAATTGCCGCTTTCTACATCCACCGCTCCGACCGAGAGGCGGACAGGGCCGTCGTTCAGAAGGTCCCAATCCACACAGGCGTCGAGCGTTTCCTTGAGGGGGGCGCTGTCATAGAAGCTGATTGCCCCCGGCGTGCCTTCGGGCATCATCACGGATGGCCAGAGGCGAGGGCGGAACATGCCGGGCACGCCGAATGTCGCAACGGCTCCTGCCGCCATCAGATGAGCGGCTTCACGAATATGATCGATTTCGGGCAGGACGATATTGGGAAGGCCGCCGGAAACCGTCAGCCAGAATTTCTTCATCCTGCTGATGCGGCGGTGCGGTGGATTGCCCGCTATGATCGCGGCATTGACAGCGCCGATCGAAATGCCCGCGACCCAGCTGACGTCGATGCCAAGTTCATCGAGGCGCTGATAAACCCCAGCCTGGAAAGACCCAAGGGCGCCACCACCCTGAAGCAGCAGCGCAACATCGTGGGGCAAGGGGAGCGGCGTGCTCGCCCGGCGCGGAATGGAAGGATCGATATCGGCCATGTCGCAGTGCAATATAACGACTAGCGCGCGGGTGCCAACTTAATGTGCTGCAACAATCCGATAAGCTGAAAGCAACCAACTCCATATCGCAGCCGTTCCAACCTTCACGCTGATCGGATAGGCATGGGATGAAAGAGAGGGCGTCATGCGGTTGGACGACGAACGGGAAAGCTCCAATTTCGAGGTGCAAAGCGGCCGTGGCGGCTTTGGTGGTGGGCTAGGCGGTGGCCTTGGCATGCTGTTGCCATTTATCGGCAGCCGTTTTGGTTGCGGCGGGATTGTCGTCGCGCTCATCATCCTGATGGTGATGGGCGTCAATCCGCTGAGCTTGGTTGGAGGCGGCGGCGGCGTGCAGCAGGATGCGTCCGTCAGTCGCGATCCGCAGAAATTGTCGGAAATTCAGCATTGGTCGTTGAAGGTCCTGGGATCGACGGAGAAGGTTTGGGGCCAGATTTTCCAGCAATCGGGGCAGCAATATCAGCCGACAGTCCTGTCCTTTTACTCGCAGGCTGGCGCGTCGGGCTGCGGCGCCGCGCAAAGTGCAATGGGTCCATTCTACTGCCCCAATGACAAAAAGGTGTATCTGGACACCGATTTTTTCAATGAACTACGCCAGCGCTTCGGCGCGCCGGGTGACTTTGCCCAGGCCTATGTGATTGCCCATGAGGTCGGGCATCATGTGCAGGATCTGGAAGGCACTTTGGGGCAGGTGCAACAGCGTCAGCGCAGCGTGGGCGAAGAGCAAGGCAATGATCTGCAAGTGCGCGTAGAGTTGCAGGCGGATTGCTATGCAGGCGTGTGGGCGAAACGCACGGGGCTGATGGAAGCGGGCGATCTGGAGGAAGGCATGACCGCCGCGCAATCCATTGGCGATGATACATTGCAGAAGGCGGCAGGACGGCGTCCCGTGCCGGAAAGCTTCACCCATGGGTCCAGCGAGCAGCGGATGACCTGGCTGCGCAAGGGGCTGGACAGCGGGGACCCGGCGCAATGCGATACTTTTGCCGGGGCGGCGGGCTAAAAAGCGCTGTAGGCTGTCAGAGGGGGCGGGCTTCCGAACTTGTTGCAATATCGCTGTTACCGGCTTCGCCCGCGCCGGTCGGTGATTCGCCGGGAAGGCCGTTGCCTGGCGCGAGGAATGGCTTGCCCGCTTCCGGCATGGGCTGGCCAAAGGGTACGGCAGGAGGGGCCTGCTCCATCGGCACTGGCGCTACGACAGATTGTTGGGTGGGCAATGGCTGTTGAACCGGGGGTTGCGGAACCATGGGTTGAACCACCGGAGCTGATGGTGTCGCCGAAGGGTGGGGCGTGATGCCCTGAACCAACAGAACGATTATTGGGGCGCTGACCAACGTGATGGCGGCGAAAGCCTTGTAGAGCATGCAGGCACATCCTGAACCAAAGACGCGCTGTTTCTAGTGGCTTTCGGTAAATAAAATCCTGCGCAGCCTGTCTAATTTCGGTCGAGTTTTTTCAGTAGGTCCATCATGTCCGATGGCAAGCTATCACGCTTGGCGCGGAAGGTAGACTGCAACGCGTTGCCGATGCCTTCATAGGGCTGAGGGACGCCAACTGTCAGGAATTTGCGATCAGTCGTCTTCCGCCCGTTGCCAGATCGGCTCACTGATTTACGCTGCATTTCCATGTTTCTACAACGGGCGGCACCGGGAAAAGTTTCTGGCATTCATTTAAGGCTCGGGCGATAGCAACGGTATGACAGGAGAGATTGCGGTGGCGGACTGGACGGCGGCAATGGCGCGGATGCGTGGGCATTCGCCTTTCCTCGCCAGACAGATGGACAGGTTTCCCGAAGTGGTTGACCTGCTCGAAGGTGGAGACGTCGAAGCGGCGCTGAAGGCGGCCCAAAACGTATCGGACGCGGATGAGGGAATCGCCAGGTCCCTGCGGCGGCGGAAGGGCGCATTATCGCTGGTCACGGCGGCGGCGGATCTGTCGGGCGCCTGGGACTTGGATCGTGTAACGCGTACCTTGTCGGATTTTGCTGACCAGGCTTTGGAAGAAGCACTGCGCGCCACCTTTGCCGAGCGGTACCCGGGCGTGGAGCCGAAGGGATTTGTCGTGCTGGCATTGGGCAAGCATGGCAGCCGCGAGCTGAATTACTCATCCGACATCGACCCCATCCTGCTTTATGACCCGGCGACCCTGCCGCATGGGGAGCGGGAAGACCCGGCTGATGCGGCAGTGCGGATCGGCAGGCGAGTGAGCGAGCTTTTGAATGCGCGGGACGGTGATGGCTACGTCTTTCGTGTGGATTTACGGCTGCGTCCCTCTCCCGAAGCCACGCCCATTGCGCTGCCGGTCGAGGCGGCGATCGGCTATTATGAATCGACAGCGATGGGGTGGGAGCAGGCCGCTTTCGTCCGCGCGCGTCCTGCGGCAGGCGACCTTGGTCTGGGCGATTATTTCATGCAGCAGATTCGTCCGTTCGTCTGGCGGCGGAGCCTGGATTTCGGCGCGATCGACGCGATCACCGACATATCGCGACGAATTCGCGACCATTATGCGCAGGGTCAGGCTTTCGGGCCGGGCTATGATCTGAAACGGGGACGTGGCGGCATCCGGGAAGTCGAGTTTTTCGCGCAGACCCATCAATTGATACATGGCGGGCGAGACCCGGCGCTGCGGTCGGGCAATACGCGCGAGGCGCTTCGAGCGCTGGCGGCGGCAGGGGTCTTCGATCCGGAAGTCTCGCGCAAGCTGGACGAAGCTTATGTGCTGTTCCGTACGATCGAGCATCGGTTGCAGATGGTCGAGGACCGGCAAACGCATGAGCTGCCCAAGACCGCGGAAGCCATGGACAATGTTGCGCGGCTGCATGGGCTGGATAACGGAGCGGAACTGATCGAGCTGCTTCGTCCGAAGGTGGAATGGGTCGGGGCCAATTACGATCAGCTGACGCCTGCTGAAAAATCAGAGTCGCTTTCGCATGACGAAGACCGGCTGGCGGCGCAGCTGGCGGAAATGGGCTTTGTTGATCCGCAGGCTCCGGTCGCGCGGATCGCTCGCTGGCGCACGGGCAGCATCAGGGCGTTGCGCAGCACGGCTTCGCGGGAAGCGCTGGAAGATTTGCTGCCGGGGTTGATGCGCACATTGGCGGCGGCGCCCGATCCGGTGCGGGCGCTGAACCGCCTTGATGACCTGATCGGCAGGCTGCCGAGCGCCATCAACTTCTTCAAGCTGCTTGCCGCGCGGCCGGGGCTTGCAGAGCTGATGGCGGAGTTGCTCAGTCATGCGCCGACGCTGGCGGATGCGTTGGGACGACGGGCCGAGCTGCTCGATGGGCTTATCGATACGTCCGCTTTCGATCCGCCGCCTGCCGTGGAGCAACTGGCCGCACAATTCGCGCAGTTGGAAGCGGGCGAGGATTATCAGGCGCTGCTCGACCGGGTGCGGCAGCGGGTTAATGATCGGCGATTTGCGCTGGGTGCGCAGATCATTCGCGGCGGCGATCCTCTGGAAGCGGGGCGTGGTTATTCGCGGGTGGCTGAGGCGGCGATCGAGGCGTTGGCGAGTGCGACCGTTCGGGAATTCGAAACAGTGCATGGACGGGTGCAGGGTGGCGAGATGCTTATCCTTGCGCTTGGCCGACTGGGCGGCGGCGTTTTGACGCACGCTTCGGATCTGGATCTGGTTTATCTTTTTTCCGGCGATTTCATGAAGGAATCCGATGGAAGAAAACCATTGGGGGCGACCCAGTATTTCAATCGGCTGGGGCAACGCATAACCAATGCGTTATCGGTGCAGACGGCGGCGGGGCCGCTTTATGAGGTGGATACGCGGTTGCGGCCGTCGGGCGCGCAGGGGTTGCTGGCGGTCAGTCTGGACAGCTTTGCCAAATATCAGCGCGAGGAGGCGTGGACCTGGGAACATCTGGCGCTGACGCGCGCGCGGCCGGTTTTCGGATCGGCTAGCGGTCGGGCGGCGTTGAGCGCGATATTGGCCGAGACTTTGGAACGGCCGCGCGATTTCCCGGAGCTGGCGCGTCAGGCGGTGAAGATGCGCCGGGATATCGCCGCGCACAAGCCGCCTGCCAGCGAGCTGGACGTCAAGCTGGTGCCGGGGGGGCTGGTGGATCTGGAGTTCCTGATCCACGTGTCGCAGTTCAAGCATAATATGGCGTTCAGTCCTGATTTGCGCGCCGCTTTGGATGAGCTGGTCGAGGCGGGTCATCTTCCAGCCGACCTGATTGATGCGCATGACCTGATCACGCGCTTCCTGATCGTGTCGCGGCTGGTGTCGCCCAAATCGACCGAGCCGCCGGAGGCCACCCGGCCGGTCGTTGCACGGGCATGTGGTGTCGAAAGCTGGGACGCGCTGCTTGAAAGCTATGCGCAGGCCCGGCAAAGGGTGAGCGATGCCTGGGCAGAGCTGTCCGCGCCCTATTCGGAGGAAGAAGATGCTGGAAGCCGGTGATGCCCTGCCGAGCGTGACGTTGAAGGATGCCGATGGCGTCGACTTCGCATTGGATCGGTTCAAGGGGAAGCCGGTCGTCGTCTATTTCTACCCCAAGGCCGACACGCCCGGCTGCACCAATGAGGCCAAGGACTTCACCGAGTTGGCGGGTGACTATGCGGCATTGGGTGTGCCGGTGGTCGGCATTTCCAAGGACAAGCCTGCGAAGCTCAAGAAATTCGCGGAAAAATACGGCCTGAACGTGACGCTCGCATCCGACGAGCCGGGTGAGGCGTGCGAGGCGTTCGGCACTTGGGTCGAAAAGTCGCTTTATGGCCGGAAATATATGGGGATCGAGCGGGCGACCTTTCTTGTCGATGGAACGGGCAAGATTGTGCGCGTCTGGCCCAAGGTGAAGGTGAAGGGCCATGCCGCCGAAGTGCTGGAGGCCGTGAAGGCGCTTTGAATTTGCCGGTCGAGATTGAGAGCGTGGGGCAAGCCTGCGCTCATGTGCTGATGACGCCGGAGCCACGGGACAAGCTGATGGCGGCGCGCGCGGTGGCCCGCGCCTGGAGGCAGGGCCGATTGGCGCACCAGTTCGACGCCGCGATGCCCGACACGCCCGCGCGGCCTGACGCGCCCGCCCTGTTGCCCGCCAATCAGATGCCCAAGCGCGGCAAGATCGGTTCCGACCGGTCCCGGATCGCCATGCTGCATGCCTTGGCGCATATCGAGTTTGTCGCGATCGACCTGGCGTTCGACCTGATCGGCCGGTTCGGGAGCGAGTTTCCGCAAGCCTTTGTAGACGATTGGATGCGGGTGGGCGCGGAGGAAGCGATGCATTTCGCGCTGCTGGACCGGCGTCTGCGGCAAATGGGAAGTTTCTACGGCCGACTGCCTGCCCATGACGGGCTGTGGCAGGCCGCTACCGAAACCGCAGGAGATGCCATGGCGCGGCTCGCCATTGTCCCGATGGTGCTGGAAGCGCGCGCGCTGGACATCACGCCCGCCACGATCGGACGGTTCGAAGGCGTGGGGGACGAGGCATCCGCGCGCATGTTGCGCCGCATTATGACAGATGAGATTCGCCACGTTAGAGCCGGGACAAGTTGGTTTGGTCATGCGGCGAACCGAGAGGGGCTGCCCCCCGCAAATCATTACCAAATCCTTGTAAAACGCCATTTTCGCGGGTCGTTGAAGCCGCCGTTCAACGACTCGGCGCGTCGACAAGCCGGTTTAACGCTCGATTTTTACGGCGCGCTTGCACAATGAAGCGGGAAATGTCCTTTTGATGACGCGGGTGGCGATTTAGGTCGCATTTGGTCAACACGGGGAGCGCCGAGAGGCTCAAAAAGCCTCCGGAGGATAAGTCGGGGTCGGCATGTTGTTTCTTCGTTCGAATAATGCGCGTAGCGCGCGATGGTTCCTGTCTGCGTGTAAATCCATTGGGGCTATGGGCGTCGTGAGCGCATTGTGCGCCGCAATGCCTGCCCAGGCCAAGGCTGTCGCCGACGATCCTTATGGGGACGCGTCGGAAATCAATACCGGCGCGCTTGGCCCGGCAGATGTGGGCTTTTCCAATCTTTTCTCCAGCCTTCAGCGGTTGGACGGCGGCGTAAAGGCAGCCAGCAACAATATTCCGACCGGTCGGCCTGTCGAAAGACTGTCGCTGACCTCCAACTTTGGCGTTCGTTCCGACCCGTTCAACGGCGGCGCGCGGATGCACAAGGGCATCGATATTCCCGGCCCCGTCGGCACCCCGGTCTACGCCACCGCAGACGGCATCGTCAGCCGCGCCGGTTGGGCAAGCGGTTACGGCAATCTGGTGCAGATTTCCCATGGCGGCGGTCTTGAGACCCGTTACGGCCATATGTCGAAGCTGATCGCGGCCCCCAACAGCTATGTGCATCGTGGCCAGTTGATCGGCCTGATGGGATCGACCGGGCGTTCGACCGGCAGCCACCTTCATTATGAAGTCCGCGTGGACGGCCAGGCGATCAACCCCATGCCGTTCGTCGTCGGTCCCGATGTTCTCGTAGCGATGAACACGAAACCGCCGATCGCCATGGGCGGCCCGACGAAAGCGCAGGAGCATGACGCGGAATAATCCGCGCTACGCCGCTTATCCTTTGCAAAGGCTCGGCACCAATGGGTTGCCGGGCCTTTTGCTTGATCTTATCTAGGCGCCATGGCTGACATTGACCTTACCCCTTCCGCCGCTGCCCGCGTGGCTGCGATTGCCGCCAAGCAAGGCAAGCCCGCGATCCTGCGGCTGGCCGTCGAAGGTGGCGGATGTTCGGGCTTTCAGTACCGCTTTGGCCTCGCCGATGCGGTGGAGGCGGAGGATGTGGCCGTCGAACGGGACGGCGTGACGTTGGTCGTGGATGATGTGAGCCTGGATCTGGTGCGGGGCGCCGCCGTCGATTTTGTTTCCGACCTTGGCGGATCGGCGTTCAAGGTGACGAACCCCAATGCCACTGCTGGCTGCGGTTGCGGGTCGAGCTTTTCGATTTAAGCACGGGCCGTCCCTTGTATAAGGGCCGTCATCTTCTTTAGGGATGCGCGGGAGGAGAAAAGCCCCATGCGCATCGCGACCTTCAACATCAACGGTATCAAGGCGCGATTGCCGCGCCTGCTGGAATGGCTGAGCGAGACGCAGCCGGATGTCGCCTGCCTTCAGGAAATCAAGACTTCGGACGAGACATTCCCGCTGAAGGACATTGAGGATGTCGGCTATGGGGCGATCTGGCACGGGCAGAAGGGCTTTAACGGCGTTGCCATCCTGGCGCGCGGCGAGACGCCGGTCGAGGT
>CAMPIM010000066.1 GCA_946886365.1 uncultured Novosphingobium sp. | reverse complement strand
AGCATTTCGTCCACTTCCACTATTTCATGGAAGCAGGCCCCGCCGAGCGCGAACTCGCCGACCGAGCCCCCGACTTCCTCGCCCGCCTCTTCTACGCGCTCTCATCAAAAGGCGATCTCTGGAGCTGGAAAACGGTCTCATCAGTAGGCAGCGGTTATCTAGATGTCCTGCCGCCCGCACCGCCGCTCCCCTGGCCCTGGCTCTCCCAGGCAGAGTTCGACCGCTTCGTCAGTGAATATGTCGACGCCGCCCCGATGCTGCGCTTCATCGGCGGCCTTAACAGTTACCGCACCGCAGACGTAAATTGGCGCATCGGTGAAAAATGGGCCGACCATGACGTCGAAACGCCCACCCTGTTCCTCTATGGCGAAAAGGACCCGTCCTTCGGCTTCTTCACCGATTGGGAAGAGCGGATGCGCAAGCGCATCCCCGGCCTCCGCGACATCATAGCCATCCCCGAAGCAGGCCATTTCGTGCAACAGGAACAGCCCGCCGCCTTCAACAAGGCCCTGCTGGACTTCGCCCGCTCGGTGACCCAATGACCGGCCGCTGGCCCATCGGCGGCCATCTCGGCCTCAGCTCCCCCGACCGTCCGATGCTCGCGCATCTCGCCCGCTCTACCAACTCTCTCGACCAGATCGACGCGCTAGCCGACCACGGCTTTCGCGGCGTGCAGGACCTGTTCCTGAAGCTACGGCCGGAGGCTGAACAAGTCGCGATGGCCGACCGGATGGCGAGCCGCGGCCTTGTCCTCTCCAGCTTCAGCGACCTAAAATATTGGAACCAGCCCGTCTGGAGCGCCGAAGATGAAACTGGCCTAGAACATCTACGCAGCAGCGTGGACCTCAGCATCGAGATCGCCACTCGCTTCAACGGCGGCAGCGTCGTCTGCGTGGCTGGCCTCGACAACCAGCGCCCCCGCAAGGCGCAACTCGACGCCATGACGGAAAATCTGAAGCGCCATGCCGAACAGGCCGCACGCAGCGGATTGACGCTGCTCGTCGAACCCATCGCCGCCAGCCGTATCCCCGGCCTCCTGCTCGACCAGCTGGAGGACGCGGTGGAGATGGTGCGCACCGTCGCCATGCCGTCGGTCCGCCTGCTGTTCGACACCGGCCATGTCGCGATGATGGGCCATGACGTGCCTTCCTCCTTCGCCTCCTGCGCCAAGGAGACCGGCCTTATCCAGTTCGCCGACGTGCCCAATCGCGTCGACCCAGGCCTCGGAGAACTGGACTGGCCCGCGATCCTCCAAGCCATTGGCGGCTATGACGGTATGATCGAACTTGAGTTCGAACCCGCCGACCCGACCGCGACCGGCGAAACCCAGATGCTCGACCGCCTGAAAGCGCTCGGCATCTTCTGACCGGCAGCCCAAAGTCAGTACCAATGTCCTGATCTGCTCCTGATGACGCATTTTGCTCCTTCCCGGCAATAGGCCACCGATCACCGATTTGGTAAAAGGCGGCAACGAAGATCAGGAGAGTCTGCCTCGATGAGAGTGGTTGCCAATCTTGCCCAATGTCAGGGGCACGCCCGATGCGAAGACCTGTGCCCGGAGGTGTTTTCCACCGACGCGGTGGAGGGTAAAGTCGTCATAGAACAACCCGAATTTCCCCCGGAGCTTGAGGAAAAAGTCCGGCTAGCCGTGCGCAACTGCCCCGAAGGCGCGCTGCGCATCGCGAAGGGATCGGCCGCATGACCGTGAGCTTCTACCCCGCCGCGCCAACCCATGTCCCTGAAGACCTGATCCACGACTTCGACTTCTTCGACATGCCCGCCGACGTGTCCGATCCGGTGCAGATTTGGCACGGCCTTATCCAAAAAGGTGTGCCGCCCATCTTCTACACGCCGCGCAATGGCGGGCATTGGGTATTCCTGCGCTACGCCGACATTGCCGAAGCCTATCGCAATCATGAGATTTTCTCGACGCACAAGGCGCAGATTCCCCCGCTGGAACCCTATCCAGTTCTTCAGCCCAACGGCGTCGATCCGCCACAGCATGACGTGTTCCGCAAGTTGCTGGCCCCCATGTTCACGCCGCTCGCCGTCCGCCGGATGACCGACGGCCTGCAAAGCCGCGCCGAAAGGCTCATCTCCGGTTTCGCCGGGAACGGCGGGTGCGATTTCGTCAAGGATTATGCCGCCAAATTCCCGACCGGCACTTTCCTCGAACTATTCGGCCTGCCGGAAGAGCGCCTGCCGGAATTCCTGCGCATCTCCGACACGTTCTTCCGCAGCACTGACCCGGACATCCGCGCCGCGAACCTGCTGGAAATCTATGACGTGCTGGAGGAACTGTTCCGCGAGAAAGAGCGCAATCCCGGCAGCGACATAGCCTCTACCGTCGTGCAATCGCGCGACGCGGACGGCAATCCTTTCCCTTGGGAAGACATCATCAATTGCGGCTTCCTGCTCTTCGTCGCGGGGCTCGACACGGTCACCAACACCATGACCTATGTCTGGCGCTATCTCGCGACATCACCGGACGCGCGGCAGAAATTCCGCGACCGGCTGGATGATCCATCAGCCTTCCTCCTCGCGATCGAGGAACTGATGCGGATCAACGCGGTCTCGAACATTTACCGCCGCGTCACCCATGATTGCGAGTATAAGGGCGTGCAGTTCCGCCGTAACGATCGGGTTGTCCTGCCCAACACAGTGGCCAATCGCGACCCGCGCACGTTCAGCGACCCGCAGACCATCGACCTCGATCGCAAGGTCAATAACCATGTCACCTTCGGCCTCGGGCCGCACCGCTGCATCGGGTCGCACCTCGCCAAGCGGGAAATCATGATCTCGCTACAGGAATGGCTGCGGCAAATTCCCGAATTCGAACTGGACCCGGATCAGGACGCCGAATCCGTCTTCGGCGGCCCGGTCATGGGCTTTACCTCGCTCAAACTGCGCTGGTGAGGAAGGGCGCGGAGGGCTGCGCATCAGCCCTCCGCGCCCCACAATCCAACAAAGCCCCCGACCGCTGCCGATATTCGCGCGGCGACAATCCCGTCGCCCGCCGAAACGCCCGCGCAAAGCTATTCCCGTGCGAAAATCCGGCTTGCTCCGCGACCTGCTTCATCGGCACATCACCACGCGCCAGCAGCAGCTTCGACTGCTCGATACGATAGGTTTCAATATAGTCCGAAATGGTCTTGCCGGTCAGCGCCAGAAACTGCCGATGCAGATGCCGGGTACTGATCCCGCACAGCGCCGCAAGTTCGGCAACGCCGGGCATGGGCGCACCCGCCTCAATCCGCTCGCGAATACGGCGGAACTGCCATGGGGCAAGGCGGCTCGCTGTCGCAGCACTCGCGGCCTGTTGGAACACCCGGCCCAGTTCCACCCGCACCAACTGGAAAAACGCCTCCATCGCCTCGGCTGATCGATCCAGCGGATTGATCAACTCCCGATGGGCCAGCCGCATCAGACTGCGCAGCGCGTCGTTACGGATATTGAGCAGCCCTTGCAGGAATGGCAGCGAAGGTTCGCCCGAGCCGATAATCACCGCGCCATGCGGCTCATCGAAAACGCACCGGATCACGCGGATCTGCCTGCCTTCCGATCGCCCGCCGATCGCGACGCCCGGATGACGGACAAACAGCGCCCCCATGAAGCAGCGGCGCTCGGGATCAATGTCCGGGAAATAGGCTGAAGCATCGGCGGCCATCGGGGGGAGCGACATTTCCAGCATCAATTGCTGCTCGGTTCGCTCAAAGCTGACGATGTCGGGCCAGTGCCATTCCACCAGCTCGAATCGCCCGCCCGACACAGGGCAGGATTCGATGATCGTGGCGGTGAAGTCGATCTCGCTCATTGATCTTGGTCCTTAGAACGTCTCTTTCTCGGTTTGAACCATCCGTTCAAGACCACTTCTCCTCCGTTCGCCCTGAGCTTGTCGAAGGGCTCTACTTCTTCATAGGCTTCACGTCAGAGGGGAAGTGAAGGGGCTTCGACATTTGAACGAGACAGGCGGCTCGTTCAAACAGCCCGAACGGATTTCTATTCTCGAACCTACCGCATCAACGCCCGCCAAGCACCAGGCGGCCGCCCCGTCTCCCGCCGGAACGCAGCGCAAAAAGACGGCGCCCCCGCATAGCCCAACGCCCGCGCAATCTCCTCAATCGACCCCTTATCCTCGGTCAGCATCGCCTTCGCCCGATCGATCCGCCGCCGCCGGATCGCCGCGCCGGGGCTGATCCCCGTACTATGATGAAAGCAGCGGATGAAATGATCCCGGCTGATCCCGCAGCGCTCCGCCATCGCCTCAATCGACGGGGCAGGGCCGGGCGCGTCGATCATCGCCAGTGCAACCCGCAACGCCCGCGCGGACAGCCCGCCACGCCGCCGTCCCGCTCGCTCCGCCGACTGGGCCAGGAACCGCCGAAGGTCGAGCAGGATCAACCGCACCAGAGCCTCGCCCACATCCGCGCTGTCCTCGCCGGGACTCTCAACCTCGGCTGCCAACCGTAGCATCGCGTCCTCGATTGTCGGCGCATGCATGTCGAAACAGGCGCTGAGTGTTGTATCGTCGAAAATGATCCCCATCAGCGCCGGGGCGATCCGCTGGTCATCAAAGCGGATACGGATGGTATCGAACGCGCCTTGCGCCACATGAAACTCCATGGGCACGCCAGCCGGACGCAGCGCCAGCGCCCCCATGCGCGCGAACGGACGGCGCGGATCACCCGCCTTGCGCCCCTCCGATCCGGTTAGCAGCCGCGACAGGCCGAGCATCAGCACCGACTGCGGCTCGACCATCTGCACCGTCTCCTCCCGCACTTCGGGAAAAGCGCAGATTTCAACAGCTGCGCCATCGATGATCAGCGATCGCCGCACGATGTTGGCGCTCTGCCGTGCCTGCCGGATCGATATGGCATCCATTACCACTACTTATCACAACGCGCGAAAAATTACGAGATCATGTGACAATAACGCGCGACCAGTCCGCTCCACCTTGAGCGCAGCGACCGCCGCCGCATAGCTTAGGCTCGAGGAGAGTGCCGCCATGAACCGCCCGACCGGACCCATCACGCCTGCAACGGACACCATCGCCCAGGAGGAAGCCCGCTGGCAGCAAGAAACGCGCGGCCCCGCCATGGGCGACCGCCCCGAACGCCGCGACCCCTTCGTCACCCAGGCGCTGAAGTGGCCGATCAAGCCGCTCTACACGCCCGCCGATCTGGACGCGGTAGGCTTCGACTATAGCGCCGACCTCGGCTTCCCCGGCGAATATCCCTATACCCGCTCGACCCGCCCCAACGGCCATCGCTCCGATTTCTGGACGATGACCCAGGTCACCGGCTTCGGCAAAGGCGAGGATTGGGCGAAGCGCGCCCGCTACATGCTGGACCAAGGCCTCTCCGGCCTGATCCTGGAATATGATCTTGCCACCACCAACGGCTATGACAGCGACGATCCCGTAGTGGAGGGCGAAGTCGGCCGCGCGGGCATGGCGCTCGACAGCCTGGAAGACCTCGAAAAAGCCTTCGATCTGCCGTTCGACAAGCTCAAATATCTGATGAGCGTCTGCAACGCGCCGCAGCCGGTCAACCTGGCCATGATCATCGCCGCGCTGGAAAAGAAGGGCGTCGATCCGCAGGACTTCGTGCTGCACATCGTCAATGGCATCCTGATCGAATATACCTGCGTCGGCCGCTACATATACCCGCCTGAGCATGGATTGCGGATCGCCACCGACTGCATCGAATATATCATCCGCAACCACCCCAACTGGGCGCCGATCTCGATCATCTCCGCCCAGCTTCAGCCCGCCAAGGCGAACCCGGTGCAGGAGATCGCTTATTCGCTTGCCATCGCCTGCGCCCATATCGACGCGGTGCTGGAGCGCGGGCTCGATATCGACATGGTCGCGCCCTACATCAATCACTTCGTCGTCAACGTCGACATGGATTTCTTCGAAGGCGTCTGCAAGCTGCGCGCCTTTCGCAAATGCTGGGCGCGGCTGATGAAGGAACGCTACGGCGCGACCAAGCCCGAAGCGCTCAAAATCCGCATGATGACCTCGCCCACAACCATCGCGCTGACGCTCCAACAGCCGCTCAACAATATCGCCCGGCTCGGCATCATGGCGACCGCCTGCGCGCTCGGCGGGGCAGGGGAGGCGATGACGACCCCCCTCTACGACGAGGCCCACGCGCTCCCAGCCGAAAACGCCATCCGCGTCGGCGCCGCGATCCAGCATATCGTCGCCCATGAAACCGGCGTCGCCGAAACCATCGACCCCCTCGCGGGCTCCTATTATGTCGAGACCCTCACCAAGCAGATGGAGGACGCCGCCTTCGCCGAAATGGACAAAATCTTCGCCATGGGCGGTGCACTGAAAGCCATCGAGACCGGCTATATCCAGCGCGCGCTGGGCCGCGAACAATATGAACGCAACAAGGATATAGAGGAGGGCCGCCGCAAATGGGTCGGCGTCAACCACCTCACTCGCGAGGATGAGGAGCGCGAAATCGAAATCTTCCGCCTCGACGATGCGATGGAGGAAGAGCAGATCCGCAAGGTCCGCGATCTGCGCGCCCGCCGCGACCAGCCCGCCGTCGACGCAGCCCTCAAGAAAGTCCGCGAAGCCGCCCGCACCGGCGCCAACATGGTCCCCCCCTGCCTCGAGGCGGTAAAGCTCTATGCCACGCACGGCGAAATCTGCAACGCGATGCGCGACGTCTTCGGCGTCCACAGCGCCGACAGCCAGCTGATGGGGATTTGACCAGCATGACCACATTCAAACGCCCCCTGCGCGTCCTGCTCGCCAAGCTCGGCATGGACACGCACACCGTCGGCGTCACCGTCATCGGCCACGCCCTGCGCGAAGCAGGCATGGAGGTCATCTTCACCGGCCTCAAGCAAACCCCCGAAATGGTCTGCGCCGCCGCCATTCAGGAGGATGTAGACGTCGTCGGCATCTCCACCCTTTCGGCGGGTCACACCCGCAACCTGCCCAAACTCGCCCGCCTGCTCCGCGACGCAGGCGGGGGCGACAAGCTGCTGGTCGCAGGCGGCGTCATCCCGGAAGAGGACAAGCCGATCCTTGAGGAAGCAGGCGTCGATCGCATCTTCACCATGGGTTCCGACACGCGCGACATCGTCGCCTATCTCGAAAGCTGGTGGGCGCAGCGGCTGGCGGAGGACGCCGCCTGATGATGCAGCGCGCGGCGGAGGTCGCCGACCGCCTTCTCGCCGGGGAAGTAGCGGCGGGCGCGCGCGCCATCCGCTGGCTGGACGATCGCGACCCGCGCGGCGCGCAGGTCTTGGCGGCCATCTACCCAAAGACCGGCCGTGCACAGGTGGTGGGCGTCACCGGCCCGCCCGGCGCTGGCAAATCCACCCTCACCGACGCGCTCGTCACTGAATGGCGCAAGCGCGGCCAGCGCGTCGCCGTCATCGCCGTCGATCCGTCCAGCCCCTTCACCGGCGGCGCGATCCTCGGCGACCGCGTCCGCATGAGCCGCCACGCGCTCGACCCCGGCGTCTTCATCCGCTCCCTCGGCACGCGGGGGCAGGCAGGCGGCCTGTCCCGCTCCACCCATGATGCGTGCCTCGTCTTCGACGCCATGGGCTATGACATCGTCCTGGTCGAAACCGTGGGAGTAGGTCAGGACGAGATCGACGTCGTCAACCTCGCCCACACCACGGTCATCGTCGCCGTGCCGGGCCTGGGCGACGAGATCCAGGCGGTAAAAGCGGGCCTCATGGAAGCAGGCGACATCTTCGTCGTCAATAAAGCCGACCGCGACGGCTATGACGCCACCCACCGCCAGATGGAATTGATGCTCCACCTACGCGCCCAAACCGTCACGGACCAGCGCTGGGACGTGCCACTACTACGCGCCGTCGCTGCAAAGGGGGAGGGCGCGGACGCCATCGCCGACGCCATCGCCGCCCATCGCGACTTCTTGCAAGAACATGGGGATTTCACCGCGCGCAGCCGCCTGCGCGCCCGCGAACAGCTCTTCTCGCTAGTCCGCGACGCCCTCGCATCCCGCGCGATGGCGCTATGCGGCGACGCCATCCTCGATCAGGTCGAAACGCGACAGCTCGATCCCTACGCCGCCGCAGAGCAAATTGTCACAGCCCTTCCCGACAAGAGTGCCGCCGCATGACCAAGTCCATCTGCGCTCTGGCCCACAAGCCGGGCACCACTCGCGAAGATTTCCAGCGTTATTATGAGGAAAATCACGCTCCGCTGGCGATCAGTCATTTCCCCTTCTATGCCTACGCCCGCAACCACGTCACCGGGGCAGAGGAATTCCACTGGGACACGATCAGCGAATTCTGGGCCGACGATATAGAGGCAGCGGCGGCCCTCATGGCCGGACCAGTGGGAAAGATCATGGCCGCTGATGAGGAACGCTTCATGAACCGGCCCCTCATCGCCTCTGCTGGGGTCGAAGAAGTCATCCTTTCCACCGGAGACCCCGCCGGGACCGACGGCCGCCGAACCGCCTTGCTCGTTCAGCATGCTTCCGAAGGCGTCGATCTGCGCTCTGCGGTGTTGGATTGGGCGGAGGGATTCGCCAAGGACATGCCCGGCGTCTCGGCCGACTTCTTGAGCAACTGGACCGACCTCGCCTTTCCAGCAAAGGCCGTCCTGTGGCTGCCGGGATGGCAAGCCCAGGCCGCCATTCCGTACGGTCTTTCCACTCAAGCGCTGCTGCTCCGCCATGTCGCAACTCCGGCCGCGCAGTTGCTGGACGGCCATTCCGCCTCTCGTTAGGCGCTAAGACTGCCGGTGTGCAAATGTGCAACAGCGTAGATATAAACGTCAGATAATACGCAGATTGACGCAATCATCCTTGATGTAAGCGATAATTGCGACTAACGGAGCTGCATCGGACATGTTTATCCATGTTCGGGGTCAACAGGCGCTTTTTCCCGTGTGGCGCATGCAGATAACGATAAAGACCGGGACTGTTGACTAAGAGCAGCATGTGTTTGGGAGGATGTATGAAGTCCATATTGCTTGCGGGCGTTACCGCAATTTTGGTGCCGTTTTCGGTTTCGGCGAGCGCTCAGGAACAAAGCGCCGCGCAGGAACCATCGACCACTCTCGGTGACATCGTCGTAACTGCGCGCCGTTCCGCGGAAACGCTGCAGAACGTCCCCGTCGCCGTTACCGCGCTCAGCGGCGACTTCATCGAACGGCAGAATATCTCTGATCCGACCGATGTCCCGAATTTCGCGCCGAACATCACGATCGAGCAGCAGCCGTCCAGCCTTTCGGCCGCGACCATCTACATTCGCGGCATCGGCAACAACGAACCTTCGGCCGTGTCCGAACAGGGCGTGGGCGTCTATCTCGACGGCGTTTACCTCGCCCGTGCCGCCGGTGCCGTGTTCGACCTTATCGATCTGGAGCGGATCGAAGTGCTGCGCGGTCCCCAGGGCACGCTGTTCGGCCGCAACACCATCGGCGGCGCGCTCCAGCTGATCACCAAAAAGCCCGCCAACGACATGCATGTCACCGCGAAGGCTGGCTACGGCCGCTTCAACGAATGGTATGCGCGCGCGCGGCTGGACACCGGCTATATTCTGGGCGACGTGCTCAAGGCGTCGATCGCCTATCAGCATCGCCAGGGCGACGGCTATGTGAACAACACGCTCACCCCGGCCTCGCAGGACCCCGGCTCCCTGAACGCGGATTCGGTTGCCATCGGTTTGCAGGCGGATCTGGGCGACCTGACGGTCAATTACAGCTTCGATTATGACAATCGCAAGGGCACACCTGCCTTCTTCCAGATCGTGGCGGCCACGCCGACCGCACAGGACTATTATTCGCAGTCGCCCAGCTTCGGCGGCGCGCCCTTCCTCGTCAGCCCCGATCGTCAGGGCACGGTTCAGCAGGCGGGCTTCACCGACCGCAACGGCAACTTCCGCTACGGCAGCAAGACGCGCGTTCAGGGCCACGGGTTGACCCTTAGCTATGAAGCTATCCCTGAGCTTACGGTCAAGTCGATCACCGGCTACCGGAAGTTCTTCCAGGACACGATCCTGAACCTGTCGGGTAATGGCGTCCTGCGCGGGCCAGTAATCGACTTTAACTCACCCACGCTTGTATCTGTTCAGGATGTTGTCCCCTATACCGGCAACAATGCCCCGCAGAAGCAGTGGCAGTTCAGCCAGGAATTCCAGGCGCTCGGCAAGGTCGGCGACCTCAGCTACCTGCTCGGCATGTATTATTTCTACGAAAAGTCGTCGGAATATAACCAGCAGGCTCTGACGATTTTGGCGCCGGTGGCTGCGCTTGATTTCTACGGCCTCCCGGCCGGCACTGCGGCAGCCGTGGCGGCGGCCAATCCGGGCCTCGCGACCGTCGGCATCAACGCCACCCCCGTTCAGGCATTCGGCGGCACGTCACAGTCGATGGCCCTGTTCGGCCAGGTCAGCTGGAAGCCATCATCGCTCGACGATAAGCTGGAAGTCACGCTGGGTGGCCGCCATACCGCCGACGACAAGACCATCTATCTGGCCGGTGACGTCTTCCCCGTGCAGCGTGGCCGCCGCAGCTTCGACAACTTCTCCTGGCTGGCATCGGTCAGCTATGAGGTGATGGACGATGTCATGGTCTATGGCCGCGTATCGACCGGCTATCGCTCGGGCGGCATCAACCCGCGCGGCGGCAGCATCAACGGCTTCGATCCCGAAAAGGCGACCTCTTATGAAGCAGGCTTCAAGTCGCAATGGTTCGACAATCGCCTGCGCCTGAACGTTGCTGGCTACATCACCGACTATAACGACCTTCAGGTGCAGCAGTTCGCCGCAGGCAGCGGCGGCGCCACCTCGCTGATCGTCAATGCGGGCAAGGTGCGCCTGTCGGGCTTCGAAGCGGAACTGACGGCGGCTCCCTTCCGGGGCTTCCAGATCGACGGCTCGGTCGGTTATGTGAAACATGACTATAAGACCTTCCTCTTCCGCGATCCGGGCACCAACACGCTGGTGGACGTCGCTGACGAGGCACGGCCGCTCTACACGCCAAAGTGGAATGTCCATGTCGGCGCTGAATATTCGCACCCGATCGGCGACGGTGACACGCTCGTCCGTCTGCGCGGCGACTATTCCTATCGCACGAAGATCTACTTCAACGCGCTCGACAACACGGCGCCGTTCAACGAACAGATCGTTTCGCCCAGCCAGACCAACGTAAAGGCGCGTCTGTCTGTCGAAGGCTTCGACCTTGGCGGCGGCAAGCTCGACGTGGGCATCTGGGGCGACAATCTGCTGAACCAGAAGCGTCTGGTCTACGGCATCGACTTCGGCGCCCTGGGCTTCGCCGGTGCGACGTTCAACAAGCCCACCTCCTACGGCGTGGATGCCAAGATCGCCTTCTGATCAGACCTAAAAATCCTCCCCGCGCGAAGCGTGGGGAGGGGGACCAGCCGCAGGCTGGTGGAGGGGGAAATGGCACGACCTGTGAGATTTCCCCTCCACCATTCGCTTCGCGAACGGTCCCCCTCCCCATCTCACGATGGGGAGGATTAATGTGCGCACTTCGCTCTAACTAATCGTCGATCCGCCATCCACCGCGATGCACTGACCACTGATCCACTCACCGTCCCGGCTCGCCAGCAACGCGACCATTGCCGCGATATCCTCCACCAGCCCAAGGCGCGGAGACCGCCCTTTCTCCAGCACCTGCTGCTGGAAATCCGTCGGCATCGTGGCGCGAAGCTCGGGCGTGATCACCAACCCCGGCATGATGGCATTGGCGCGGATACCCTGCTTGCCCCAGCCGCTGGCGACATGGCGCACCAGCGCGTTGATCCCGGCCTTCGCCATCGCATAGCAGGGGCGCACCGGCTCCCCCGCGATCGCCGCGCCCGATGAGGTATAGATCATGGCCCCGCCGCCGCGTTCCAGCAGCTTGGGCAGGGCATGGCGCGTGATCCGCATCATGCCCTTCAAATTGACATCCAATGTGCGCTCCATCACCTCGTCGGTCACGGTTAGCGCGTTGGTGTCGGAAAACAGGATTTGCAGGTCGGCGAAATTGGCATGCACCCCGTCGATCCCGCCATAGGTCCTCGTCGCCAGATCGATCAGCGCCGCGATCGACGCGTCATCGGTCGCATCGAACGCGCATCCGGTTGCGCGGCTGCCCATCGCGGCGATCTCATCGACCAGACTGTCGATCTTGTCCTTGTGACTGCCCGGCGCCGCGACGATCAGGGTCGCGCCCTCCGCCGCCAGCCGCAAAGCGGTCCCCCGCCCGATGCCGGTGGACGCGCCCGCAACGACGACGACCTTGCCCACCAGACGGCGGCAACCCATGGCCAAATCCGCGCTCATCCTGCCTCTCCTATTTTATTTCTATCCGTAATGAACTCGCCTCAGCGGTTACTCATCCCCTGCCACCCAAGCCCCAGCGCCTTCTGCACATTGATAAAGCTGACCGTCAGCCCCGCCGCCGCCTGAACCCTCGCCTGCGAAGCCGCCAAGACCAGACGACGTTGCTTCAAATAATCTATTCCTGAAATCGTCCCGGCCTGACTCCGCTGCCGCGCCAGCTCCGCTCCCATTGCCGCCTGCCGTTCGGCCCGCGCCAGATCGGACAGGCTCTCACGCTGCCGCTGAAAACGCGCCAGCGAACCCTCGGCATCCTGCAACGCGTTCAGCACCGCCGCGCGATAATCCGCCGCCGCCTCATCCCGCTGCGCCTCCGCCGCATCGATCCGCGCGCGGGCCTTTCCGAAATCCAGGAAAGACCAGCTGATCCGCGGCACCGCCGCCACCGTGAACTTGTCCAGATCGACCAAATCCTCCGGCGACGACCCGCCAAGCCCGATAAGCCCCAGGAAGCTGATGTGCGGAAAGCGCGCCGCATCCGCCACGCCGATCCGTGCGGTCTGGGCGGCCAGCTTGCGTTCCGCCGCGCGTATATCGGGGCGGCGCTGCAACAGGGCGGCCGGATCACTCACCGCGACCTCAGCAGGGGGCAGCGGCAAAGCAGCCGACGGATCGAGCAAGCTGTCCAGCGTCCCCGGAACAGCGCCGGTCAGCACCGCCAGCTTATCCTTCAACGCGTCGATCTCGGCCCGCATCGGCGCCAACTGCGCGCGCGCGCGATCCCGGTCGGACTCCTGTTGCAGCAGCTCGCCTCGCGCAATCGTCCCCCGTTCAAAACGTTGCCGGGTAAGGGCGACCTCCTCATCCTGCAAAGCCAACGCCTCGACACCCAGAGACAGGCGCTGCTGCCGATCCCTCAGCTCGACATAGCTTTGCGCGACCTCCGCCGACAGGCTGACGCGGGCGTCGTCCAGCCCTGCCTCGCTCGCCGCGACATCGGCGCGCGTCGCCTCGATAGCCCGGCGGCCGCCGCCGAAAAGATCCAGCTCCCAGCTCGCGTCGAAACCGACATTGTACAGGTCGAGCGTGGTGGCGCTCCCATCCTCCGACTGTCCGGGCAAGCGCGCCTTGGCATAAATGACGGAGCCGTTGACCGTTGGCAGCTCTTCCGCCCTCTTTTGGCGCAGGGCCGCGCGCGCCTGCCGGATGCGCGCCGCTGCGGCGTCCAGGCGAGGGTTCCCGGCCAGCGCCTGATCCATCAACTGGTTCAGCACCGGATCGCCAAGGCTCGTCCACCATGGCGCGGCCGCTTCCACTGGCCCGGACCCGGCGTCTCCCCGGACGAAATGCGACGGTGGGGCAGGGGCCACGTCCCCAGGGCCGCGATAGTCGGGTCCAGCGGTGCAGGCCGTGGTCAGGAGCAAGGCAAAGGCAAAGGCGGATCGGTTACGCATCGACAATCTCAATGGGCGGCCACTGGTGCGACATGCTGTGGCAGCGGGCGGAGGAAAAAGACGAGCGGCGCGGTGCACAGGATGGCGATGATCAGCATCCAGAACAGGTCGATAAAGGTCATCGTAAGCGCCTGCGTCTGAATGCCCTGTTCGATCACGCGCAATGCCGCATCCCGGCCGCCCAGCGCGAGTGCCTGCGCATCGACATAATGTTGAAGGTCAAGGCCATTGGCCGCCAGATTCTCCTCCATCCTGCGTGCATGAAGCCACAGCCGCTGGTCCTGCACCACCGCGATGCCAGCCAGCGCAAAGGAGCCGCCCAGATTGCGCGCGGCGTTGTAGAGGCCTGACGCATCGGCTGCCAAAGACATGGGCACGGAACGGATTGCCGCCTGGTTCAGGAACATCATGACGCAAATGGTGCCGACGCCGCGCATCAACTGGGAATCGACGAAATCGGCGCCCGTGGACACCGACGTCAACGATGTTTCCATATAGGTGCTCAGGATCAGCAGGACCAATCCGATCAGGACCGAAAGATGGATCGGTATGGTGCGGATCGCCCATGGCATGAACGGCATCATCAGCACCATCGGTACGCCCGACAGCAGTACGATCTGCCCCGACTGCAGCGCATTATAGCCTGCGATCAGCGTGAGGAATTGCGGGATCACATAGGATGTGCCGTAAATCACCATGCCGATCATCATCGCCATGATGAACACTGCGCCAAACTGCCGGTCCAACAGCAGCCGCAGCCGGATCACCGGCCGTTTGGCCAGCAACTGCCCGGCCAGCAGCATGGCGAATCCCGCCACGGCCGTGATGGTCAGCCATATGATGGTCGATGACTCGAACCATTGCTCCCGCTCGCCTTCCTCCAGCACGACGGTAAGCCCGCCAAGCCCCAGGATAAGGCCGAACACGCCCAGCCAGTCCGCCTCGCCGATAAGGTCAAGGCGCGGCCGCTCATAGGGAAGCGCGACCAGCAGCAGAAGCAGCAGAGCGATCCCGACCGGCAGGTTGAGGAAGAAGGCATAATGCCAACTGATATTCTCGGTCAGCCATCCCCCCAGCACTGGCCCCATGATAGGCCCCAGGATCGCCGTGGCCCCGAACAGGGAATTACCCACAGCTTGCTGATGGCGCGGCAATCGCGTCGCGATGATGGTCATCGCCGTGGGGATCAGCGCCCCGCCCGTAATGCCCTGACCGATCCGCCCCCCGATCTTGACCGGCAATGTCTGCGCCATGCCGCAGATCATCGAAAAGCCCACAAAACCCACGGTGGCGATGAGTAGGAAATTGCGCAGGCCCAAAAGCCGCTGCAACCAGCCCGCCAAGGGAATGATGATGATTTCCGCGACGATGAACGACGTCGCGATCCAGGTCCCTTCCGTACCGCTCGCGCCGATTTCGCCCTGGATGATCGGCAGGGCGGAATTGACGATGGAAATGTCGAGCATCGCCATCATCGCGCCCAGCGTGCCAGCCGCCACCGCGAGCCAGTCCGCGACGCTTGCGCGCTCGGCTGTCTCAGGCTGGCCTGCGGTCACTTGGCGGCTTCCGGCCGAACCTGCTTGCTATTCTTCAGCCGTTCCACTTCTTCGCGGGCCGACCGGGTGTCCACCGAAACCTCCACCGACATGCCGGGCAGCAACAGCTTCTTGATCGACGGGTCCGCATCTATGGCGATGCGCACAGGCACGCGCTGCACGATCTTGGTGAAGTTGCCCGTCGCATTTTGCGGAGGCAGCAGCGAAAATTGCGCCCCGGTGCCGGGCGCAAGGCTGGCGACATGGCCATGCAGCGTCACCCCCGGCAGAGCATCGACTTCGATCTCCGCCGGTTGCCCCTGACGCATCAGGCCCAGCTGCGTTTCCTTGAAATTCGCTTCCAGATAAAGCTGCTCCACCGGCACGACCGACATCAGGCGCAGGCCGGGTTGCACGAACTGGCCGATGCGCGCCGAAAGATCGCCCACCCGCCCCGCGATGCTGGCGCGTATCACCATGTCCCGGACGTTGCGCTGCGCCGCGTCCAGTTGGGCACGAGCGCTCTGGCCTTGCGCTTTCGCCTGCGCGATCTGGGCGCGCAGGCTGGCGATCCGCCGCTCCGCGCCCTGCGTCGATGCTTTCTGCGCCGCCACATCCTGCGCCGCCTGCGCCGCCTGGGTGCGAAGCGTCGCCAGCTTTTCAGCGGGTTCCGCGCCACTCGCCGCGAGCGGACTGTATCGCGCAACTTCGGACGCTGCGTACCGCGCCTTCGTCTGCGCCGCCGCCAGCATCGCCCGCGCCTGCTCGATCGCCGCTTCCTGTTCCCCGATCATCGCCTCCGCATTGGCGGCGTTCGCCTGCGCCAGGTTGATCTGCGCCTGCCCCTGCGCCGCCTGTGCCGGATAATCGGGCGCTTCGATCCGCAACAATGGCTGGCCGGGCTTCACATCCTGATTTTCATGGACCAGCACTTCACTGACGTAACCGGACACCCGCGCCGAAACGGTGACGCTGTCGGCCTGCAAATAGGCGTCCTGGGTACTTTGCTGATATTTGCCGTACAGCTGGTAGCGGGCAAACCAGAACGCACCGGCTATAAGAACAACCACGCCCGCAATGCCCAGAACAAGGCCCAGCCTCCGCCGCTTCGGGCGGCTTGCCCCTTCGCCAATCGCGTCGTCGGGAAAGGGCTCTGCATCGACCGCATCGGCCAACGACCCCTTTGGCTCTGTCATGGAAATCCTACCGTCTGGGCTTCGAAGCGATGACTTAAAGTTTGCCGCAGGCGGAAGGCAAGTTTTTTCCGACGCGGAATCGGAAATGAAATTATGTCAGCAGAAGGATGACGCTGAATCCCACTAGCGCGGACAGGCCGCTGGCCAGGCACAGCAATCGAAATGGACAGAGCAGAAATACCGAGCTGTCAGGTTCCATCCTCTTCCCCATTTTCTTCGGCGGGGTTGGATGGTTTATAGGCGATTTACGCCCCATCGCCAAATGATTTGGACGGCCAGCAGTCGCCCTGTCGCGAAAATGGCAGGCGGGCTCTTTTGCGCTTTCCTTACCGCCGGGATGGAGGCTATCCCGCATAGCGATAATATGCGCGTAACCGCCCGCTAATGGAGAGATAGATGTCGCAGCCATTGCTCGACCGGATCGCACTACATGATCTGGTCATGCGCTATTGCCGTGGATGTGATCGCCGCGACTTCGCCTTGGTGCGAACGCTGTATCATGATGACGCCATCGACGATCACGGGGCAATGTTTCAGGGAGGCCCCGACGACTTCGTTGCCTGGCTGCCCGAAGTCACTTCGCATTGGGACCTCACTCGCCACAATATTACGAACAGCCTGTTCGTGATCGATGGCGACCATGCCGAGGGTGAACATTATGTGGAGGCATGGCACCGGACCCATGGGCCGGGCGCAAAGCTGTTCATCGCCCTTGGCCGCTATCTCGATCGATATGAACGGCGGGATGGCGAATGGAAATTCACATATCGCAGCCTGGTGTTCGATCATGGATCGATCGTGCCGGTTGATGAAGAGGCTTTTGAACGCATGAGCAAGGACGCACCCAATGGCCGCGCGGATCGGGATGATCCCTCCTTCCGATATCCCCTGCTGGCGGGGTTGAGCGCATGAGGGCCGCGGTCTGGGATGGACAGTCGCTATTCGTCAGCGACCAGTTGACGCTTCGCCCTGTCGGTCCGGACGAGGTGCGCGTCCGCGTGCTGCGGTCGGGCATCTGTCATAGCGACATCGCGATGCTGACCCCGCATCTGCCTAACTTGCCGGTCGTCCTGGGCCATGAAGCGGCTGGCGAGATTGCGGAGCTGGGGCCGGGCGTCGAAGGCTGGGCCATAGGCGACCATGTCTGCGTGGGCACGCAAACGCCTTGTGGAGAGTGCCGTGAATGCCAGCGTGGCGAACCGCATAATTGCAACATTAATTGGGGCTTTGCACCGGGCTTCCCCTTCACGCTGGATGGAAAGCCCGTGGCTTCCTTTGCCAACGTATCCTCCTTCGCCAGCGAAATCGTGGTGAAGGCATCGCAGCTGTTCGCCATCGATGACCTGCCGTTGGACCAAGGCGCGCTGATCGGGTGCGCGGTATCGACCGGTGTCTGCGCCGCCCGCGTTCTGGGCCGCGTGCGCGCCGGGGACACCGTGGCCGTTTTTGGTGTCGGCGGCATCGGCGTCAACGCCATCCAGGGCGCCGCCCGGAACGGTGCCCATGTAATCGCTGTCGACGCCAATCCCGCCAAGGAAGCGACGGCGCGGCAATTCGGCGCGGCCGACTTTGTCCTCGCAGACCCCACACAGGACAGCGAAACGGCCGCCGCCGCTTTGGCTAGCGAATATGGCCCTATCGATGTGGTGGTGGAATGCAGCGGCGCGGTCGGCGCCATCAACACCGCCTTGCGCTGCACGAAGCGCGGGGGACGCGTGGTGCTGATCGGCATGTCACGCCCCGGCGCAGAAGCGGCGCTCCCGCTCGGCAGCTTCGTCATGGGTGGCGAGGTGATCGCAACCATGAACGGCGGCGCGCTGCCCAACCGCGATTATCCCGAACTCATCGCGCAGGCGCGCGACGGCCGGTTGAACATCGCCGACCAGATCAGCGGCATCTGGCCGCTCGATCAGATCAACGATGCCATCGCCGCGCTGAAGGCAGGGGAAGTAACCCGCGCCGTCATCGACCACGAAATGTGATTGAGAGCATCCTACTCCCTTCCGTCATCCCGGGCTCGACCCGGGGTCCCGCTTCTTTTCCGACGCTGCTGAGGTAGCGGGACCCCGGATCCAGTCCGGGGTGACGATCATTCAAACCCGACCATGCTTTAGGATGTGTGGGGATTCAGTTCAGGGCGAGGCGAAAATGGTGAATTTCGAGAACCGGCGCGCAGCGTACTTCAGTACGTGAGCACCGGAAGCGCAGAAAGTCGCCATTTGCAGGCCGTCATGGGCTGAATCCCCACACATCCTACGCGTTCAGCATCTGTAGCAACTCAATCCTGTGGCCTTGGGGGTCGAGGATATAGGCCATCTGCAAACCATGTTCGGGTACGTCGGTCGCACCGAGTTCGATCGTCGCACCGGCGGCGGTCGCAACCGCCAGGGTCGCGTCAAGATCATCCACCACGAACCCCGTCGTCGCCTCTCCGGGGGCGGGGCGATTCCGGTTGGGATAGCTGACCAGAATGAAGTTGGGCGCGGGCGGCTGAGCGCCAGCAGTCTTGAGGATCACCTCGTTCATCAACGCTTCGCCTTCGCCAAGATTGATATACCCCACCACCTCAAGCCCGAACAGTTGGGTGTAAAAGCGTTCGGCAGCGGCAAGATCCTTAACGATGATCTTGGTGAAACTGAAGGCTAATGCCGTCATTCCTCAACCCCTTTCATGTTACGCATTTATGTGAGACAATCTCCATATCAGCGCCTGAAAATGGCGTAAACCAATCCATCTAATACGCATATAGGAGAGTATGGTGACCGGACAGGAAGGTGGAGAATTGCGGTTGTCGGCCGTCTGGCGGACTTTCTGCGACCAGCTGGCACAAGCGGGCGAGGTTCTGGACCGCCCCAGCGCGCCCGGCACCGCGATCGATCAGGCGGAGGGATTGCGTTATCTTTCCCGGCTCACGCGGTCGGCTCTCAATATGCTGGTCGATTCCAGCGATCCGGATTTTCCGCGCATTTTCCTGCTGACCGATGACGCGATCAAGATTGGAGCCGATAATCCGGACAATCTCTATCAGCAAATCGTCGTCCGGGGTGATCGCGACTATCGCATCACCGGCAAGCGGAACAGCGTGCCCTATTTTTCGATCGGGTCGAAGGCAAACCGTTACGCGATCGACGGCACGATGGCCTCCACGGGCGAGATCGAACTTGCCGACATGCAGGTCGGGCCGGATGGCAGCTTTGAGATCATCGTCAGCAAGACGCAAAAGCCCGGCAACTGGCTGCCGATGGCGGACGACACGACGCTGCTGATCATCCGTCAGACCTTCAATGACAAGCGTGCTGAAGTCGCGGCGGACGTGCATATCGAACGGATCAGCGAGGGGCCTGCCGTGCCCGTCATTCTCGCGCCCGAAACGATCGAGGCGCAGTTGAACGGCGCTGCTGCATGGGTGCGCGGAACAGCGAACACCTTCGCGGACTGGTCGCAATGGTTCATGGAACAGCCCAACCGCATCTATGATGGCAAGGAACAGCCTTTTTACCAGCGCGCCGGGGGCGACCCGAAAATCTGGTATGGTCACATCTATTACGACCTTGCGCCTGATGAAGCGCTGGTCATCACAGCCAAGCCGCCCCGCTGCCGCTTCTGGAACTTCCAGATCGACAATTGGTGGATGGAATCCATGGACCATGTGAACCGCAAGGTGTGGGTCAATGGCGCGCAGGCGAAATATGAGGATGATGGCAGCGTCATCCTTGTCTGCACGGACAAGGACCCGGGCTACGGCAACTGGATCGACCTGTCCGGCCATCGCCAGGGCACCGGCCTCTGGCGCTGGATAGAGGCTGACGAGCATCCGGTGCCGCAATGCAAGGTCGTAAAGCTCTGACCGCCTCGGCCGATCTCGCCGCGCGTATCGCCATCCTTGAAGACCGGGAGGCGATACGCGACCTGATCGCAAGCTATGGCCCGCTGGCAGACGCGGGCGATTGCGCCGGTGCCGCCGCTCTGTGGACCGAGGATGGCGTCTACGAAGTCGGCGGGTTCGGCAGCTACACGGGCCGTGCCGCAATCCAGGCTTTGCTGGAGGGTGAAAGCCACCAGAGCTTGATCCATGGCGGCGCCGCCCATGTCCTCAGCCCGCCGGTCATCGATCTGGACGGCGACAGGGCAACCGCCCGAACCTATTCCGTCGTCTTCCGCAAGGCGGGCGATAGTTGGGAAGCCCACCGCGCATCCGCCAATATGTGGCACCTCGTGAGGGTCGGCACGGAATGGAAGGTGGCGTGGCGCATCAATCAGCTGCTGGACGGATCGGCCGAAGCGCGTGCGTTGATTGGCGGACGATAGCGGCGGGTAAAGGCCTGCCGTGGATGTTGAGAGCATCGTGCGCAAAAGTGGGAACCGGTTTTGCGCTTAAAACGATGCGATAACAAAAAACTAGAGCGCGCGATCTGCGTCCGATTAAACGCAGCGCGCTCTATAGTTTGATCATGCTCGAGTGATCGTCACCCCGGACTTGATCCGGGGTCCCGCTTCTTTTCTGACGCTGAC
>CAMPIM010000065.1 GCA_946886365.1 uncultured Novosphingobium sp. | reverse complement strand
GCGATACCAGAACCTAAATCTGGCGCGTCTACCAGTTTCGCCACGCCCGCATCGGCCGCCGGTCGGCGCGGCATAGAGAAAAGCATCCGGGGAGGCAAGCAATTGTGGATAACTTGCCCGGAACTCACGCAGGGCCTCAGGCGTAACGTTTAAACAAGGAGAGAAACATGGCCACTCAGCCTGATCCGGAACCGATCGGCGTACCCCCGCCTGACACGATTCAGCCGCAGTCACCCCCGGAGTCGCCTCCCCCCTCTACCCCTGATGAAACTCCTGCGGGCGAACCGCCCGAATTCGTGCCGACGCAGCCTGATTTTGACCAGCCGGATCGGTCCATCCCGGAATTGCCGCCAGATTGAGTGTATCAGCAGCGTCTATACTTGCAGTAGCGAGAAATTTTCTCCCTCTCCCATGCTGGACAGGCCCTTGCAAGCATGATTGAACCACGACGGATAGAAGAAAAGCGGGAGAGGCGCGGCTGACATCAAGGGGGTCATCGTGCATCGGGTTCGCGCCAAATTAGATTGGTTCAAGGCAGTTATATTACCACAGGAGGCCGCACTTCGGGGTCGGCTTCGGAGGATTTTGCCTTCCTTCCTGGAGCTTGACGACATGGTTGCCGAGGTCATGGCCCGTGCCTATGCCACGGACAATTGGAACAATGTGACGACAGGCCGCGCCTATCTGTTCACGATCGCCCGCAATCTGATCATCGACAATGCCCGCCGCGACAAGGTGGTCAGCTTCGAAACGATCGCTGACCTGGAACTGCTGCAAGCCGAAAACAGTGTCGAGGCTCAACTTCATGCTCGCGAGGCCCTGCGGCAGATCGAAGCGATCGTCGAAACGCTTCCGCCGCAATGCCGGAGGGTATTTGTCCTGCGCCGTATCCATGAAAGATCGATGATCGAAATAGCGGCAGAAATGTCCTTGTCCGTTTCTACGGTTGAAAAACATCTGGCCAAAGCCATCGCGATAGTTATGCGGGCATGGTCGGAACGTCAGGAAACGGATTTCGAACGTGCAAGCGTCGGGACGAGGGTCAAGCAGCAGGAACGAAATCGAGGCGGAAGCCGCGCGTCTGCTGGTAAAGCTTAACACCGACCCGACTGTCAGGGATGAGGCGGAACTTTCCGCGTGGATCGAAGCGGACCCGCAGCACGCAATAGCTTACGCACGGGCGGAGGCGGCCTGGGAATCCGCTGAAGTGCTGAAGAGCGCGACGCCTGACAACGATTTGCCGACTATCGCGCTCATCGCTAGCGAGCCGCAGCGCCGCTTGTCGCGCAATATCATGATCGCGGCTGGAGTTGCCGTAATCCTGTTTATCATCGCCGCCATCTTCTCGGTCCGTACAGTCGATGACGCCGATCATCAGGAAACGCGAATCGGAGAGCTCCGCTTTCGCTCCGCCTGACGCCGAGGCATCACTGGCGGAATCTAGGCCAGTAATTCCCGTACCAGATCAGGCACGAGATCGCTGGCCAGACCGATGCGAGTTTCTTCGAAATAGAAGCTGCCCGCCGAGGGCTCCAGATTCAACTCCAACGTCCGGGCGCCTGCATGCCGCGCCGTCTGGACAAAACTTGCGGCCGGATAGACCGCGCCGGAGGTGCCGATCGACACGAATAGGTCGGCCCGGCGCAGCGCTGCGTCGATCACCTCCATCTGGTACGGCATTTCACCGAAGAACACGATGTCCGGACGCAGGCTCGCACTGCGGCACGCGCCGCACGGCGCGCCCGGCGGCAAGGGATCAGACCAAGGCACCGCCTTGCCACAAGCGGCGCAGAGGGCCGATCGAAGTTCGCCGTGCATGTGTATCAGGCGACGAGTACCTGCCCTCTCGTGAAGATCATCGACATTCTGCGTGACAATTAGCAGCTCGCCTCGCCAATTCGCGTCCAAGGCTGCCAAAGCCTGATGCGCCGGATTCGGTTGAACTTCATGCAGCTTTGCGCGCCGTTCGTCATAGAAGCGATGCACCAGTGCCGCATTGCGCTCAAGCGCCTCTGGCGTGCAGACATCCTCCACATGATGACCTTCCCACAAGCCATCAGGCCCCCGAAATGTCGCAAGGCCGCTTTCGGCAGAGATTCCCGCGCCCGTCAGAATGACGATGTTGAAGATGTCGTCCATCTTGTCATCATGTCTGCTGCTCAATCCAAAAGCTACAGCTTCCAGATGACAAGTCGGGGTCATTCTGGCATCGGACGGGCGGATTTCCGGGGACAAGCACCATCATGACGAAGATCGGACTTTTTGGAGCAGCGGGCCGCATGGGACGCACGATCGCCCAGGTCGCGATCGAAGCAGGGCTGAACGTCAGTGGCGGTACCGATCGCGAAGGCAGTGGAGAGCTTCTGCCGGGACTTGCGATCACATCCGATCCGCTGGCGCTGGCCGAACGGAGTGATGTGCTGATCGACTTTTCGGTTCCGGCTGCTCTTTCCTCCCATCTGGATGCGTGCGTCGCGGCGAAGAAGCCGATCCTCATCGGCACCACCGGCCTCGAGCAGGTTCATCACAATCTGATCGATGGGGCGGCCCGGATGATCCCCGTGCTCCAGACGGGCAACACCTCTCTGGGCGTAAACCTGTTGTCGGCGTTGGTCGAACAGGCTGCCGCCCGGCTCGGGGATGATTGGGATATCGAAATCGTCGAGATGCATCATCGGCACAAGGTTGATGCGCCTTCGGGCACCGCGCTTCTGTTGGGTGAGGCGGCAGCACGTGGCCGAGCCATCGAGCTTTCCAGCAACAGCGAAAGGGGCCGCGACGGCATTACCGGCGCGCGGGCTCAGGGTGCGATCGGGTTCGCAGCGTTGCGGGGCGGGTCGGTTGCGGGCGATCATCAGGTGATCTTCGCCACCGATGGCGAGCGCATTGAACTCAGCCATCGCGCCGAAAGCCGCGTCATCTTCGCACGCGGCGCCGTAAAGGGTGCGGCCTGGCTGATCGGCCAGCCTGCCGGGCGCTATGACATGAAGGCAGTGCTGGGCCTTTGACCCTGCGATGAACAAGGCGCAGATCTTCGATTTCTTCAGCCGCCTCGCAGAAGCCAATCCGGCGCCGCGAACGGAACTGGAATATGGAAACGACTATCAGCTTCTGGTCGCGGTCGTTCTGTCCGCTCAGGCAACCGATGTCGGCGTCAACAAGGCCACGCGCGCGCTTTTCATGCAGGTAAAAACGCCCGCCGAGATGGTGGAGCTTGGCGAAGAGGGCTTGAAGCAGCACATCAAGACGATCGGCCTGTTCAATGCCAAGGCGAAGAATGTCATCGCCCTGTCCGAAATATTGGTGCGCGATTTTGGCGGCGAAGTCCCGCAGGATCGTGACATACTCACCACGCTGCCCGGCGTAGGCAGAAAAACGGCGAATGTGGTGATGAACACGGCCTTCGGGCATGAGACTTTCGCCGTCGATACCCATATTTTCCGTGTCGGCAATCGCACGGGCCTCGCGCCCGGCAAGACACCGCTAGCGGTCGAACAAAAGCTGGAGAAGCGCGTCCCCGGCCCGTTCCGGCGCGATGCCCACCATTGGCTCATCCTTCATGGCCGCTATGTGTGCAAGGCCCGGCGGCCGGAATGCTGGCGCTGCATCGTCGCCGACCTCTGCCGCTACAAGCCGAAGACCCCTGCTCCCAAAGGAGGCACGCCGATCACCTGAGCGCCCGCCATTATCATGCGGTTCAGTCAAGCTGTGCTAGGGCAAAGACGGAACGCGTCATTCGATGACGTGTTACCCGTGACGACAATAAGGAGAGATAATCATGTTCGTCCCAGTTTCCCCGGCGCTTCGTCTGGGTGTCGCCGTGGCGCTCATGTCCCTGGTTGCCCCGGCAACGGCCAAGACGCGGCCCGACAATCTGGTCGCAGTCGGCAAGCCCGTTGATTGCGTCCAGATAAATTCGATCCGCCAGACCGATGTCCGTGATGATCGAACGATCGATTTCATTCTGAACGGCAATAAGGTGTACCGGAACACACTGCCGAACAGCTGCCCAAGCCTGGGTTTCGAAAAGCGTTTCATGTACAAGACGAGCCTGTCGCAGCTCTGCTCCGTGGATATCATCACGGTTCTGTACAATTCGCCTGATCTGATGCGCGGTGCCAGTTGCGGGCTCGGCAAGTTCCAGCCCATGAAGAAGATCAAATAGTCGGCGCGTCGCGATTTTGGTGCTGGCGTCGGCAGTTGCGCTTTGCTAAGCGGCGCTTCGCACCAAGCGACACGCACCCATAGCTCAGCTGGATAGAGCGTTGCCCTCCGAAGGCAAAGGCCAGTGGTTCGAATCCACTTGGGTGCACCATTCTCTTGCGGTCCGCAGCACAGCCTGCTCATGATCCAGCAGGTATCGCTTGGCTTCCAACCCGCCAGCGAAGCCGGTCAGCGCGCCCGCCGATCCGATCACCCTGTGGCAGGGCGCGATAATGGATAGCGGATTGCGGCCGTTAGCGGCGCCGACCGCGCGGGAGGCTGAGGGACGGCCGATATCCGCCGCCACCTGACCATAGCTGCGCACTTGCCCGAACGGAATGCGAAGCAGGGCCGCCCAGACCTGCTTCTGAAAATCCGTCCCCTGAAAATCCAGCGGAAGGTCGAAGCGGATGAGATTGCCTGAAAAATAGGCGCGCAATTGCTTCGACGTTTCCTGGAGCAGTGGGTGATCCGGGGTCTTCGCCTCAGGTCTCACCCGTACGCGCACGGGATCGTCATTTTCCCATAACAGGGCAGCCAAACCCCCGCCGCTGGCGACCATGGTAAGATCGCCCACCGGCGACGGGAATATATCAAAGGCGAATGTCACGACCTATCCTTCCAACTTCGGAAAGGCTGAAGAATAATGCGCCTTCGCGATGTTCGCTTCCTGCCGCTTGCCTTCAAAAACGACGTGCCGTCAGCGAGCCTCCACCCCCTCTGGCAGCACCACAGCTGACCAGCTCTTCCCCGGAACCAGATATTTGGCGGCAAGCGCCTGAAGCTGATCGGGAGTCACTGACAGCATGTCCTTCGCCATGGTCTGCATGGCCTGCACATATTGTGGGTTCTGGGTCGCGCCCTCCATCTGGTTCATCCAAAAGGCATTGCCTGTGCTCGCCCGCATCAGCAGCTGGCGCATTGGCGCGACAGCGCGCTGAAGCTCATCCTCGCTGACCGGATTTTTGGCGAGGTCAGCCGCCGTATCCTTAACGACGCCGTAGAAATAATTGATGCGATCGGGACGCACCTGACTGGTCACCAGAATGTAGCCGCCGCTTTCGTAGGAAAATGGCCAATTATTCTGGACACTCGGCGAATAGGCGGCCCCTTCCGTCGACCTGAGCCGGTCGAACAGGCGGTCATTGAAGATTTGCGTGAGAATTTCGAGCTGCCGCGCTTCCTTCGTGAGCGCAAATCCACCTGCCGTCGGCCACGCCATGACCGCCGCGGCTTGCTCCTTGTCGCCCTTGTGCCGCAGGATAATCGGCGTCGCGACATGAGCGGGGAAGCGCATCTGCTTGTTCACAGGCGGAACCGAGACGTCGGCCCTTGCGGGCATCGCCCCGAAGGTGGCTGCCACCGCCTCGATCGCCTCTTCGGGCTTCACCTGCCCAAAAATCTGCACTTCAATCGGTCCAGAAGCCAGCAGCGGCTCCCAGGTGGAGCGAAACGCCTGCGGGGTCAGCGCCTCTATCTCATTTCGTGAAGGGGTGCGAAACCGAACGTCTTTGTCATGCAACAACCAGTTGAGATCGCGTGCCAGCACAGAATCCGGCGCCCGTGCCATCGCGTCATAAGCAACGGCGGTGCCTGTCTTCACTCGGGCGATCGGCGCGGGGTCCCAGCCAGGCGCGGCCAATTTGGTCGCGAAGAGTTGCAACTGATCCCGGTAATCAGCCGGGCGAGTGACGGCCTGCATTTCGAAGGCATCATCGTCGATTGAGAAATCCATTCCCATGCGGCGGCCATTCGTCAGGTCATCCAGCTCACGCTGACCCAGCTTGCCGATGCCACTAGCCACCAAAGCATAATTGGCGGCCCAGCCCGGTGCTGCCTTCGTAGGCGAAAATGCCAGCTGCCCGTGGCCGAAGCGGACGTTGATCCGCACCTTTTCCGTTTCAGCATTATTGGCGAACAGGGTGAGCTTCACACCATTGGCGAAGGTCACGCTCTCCATGCCAGGCAAACCGACCTGTGTGCGCGACACCACTTTGCCTGGAGGACCGAGCTTGGGAAGGTCCGCCATCGTGATCGCCTTGTCCGCCAACCGGGCGTTGGTGGCAGCCTTCACCGGCGCGGCAAGGGCAGCGGACAGGCGGGCGTCGATCCCCGGCACCGGCTTGCCCGTAATCAGAAGGGCTCGGAACACACCAGCAGAAAACAGGCGGCGCGTGGAGTCCAGTATCTTCTGCGGCGTCATCGCCGGTTTGCCGGATCGGAATATCTCCAGCGCAGCCTGAGGGCTGACGGTAGTTTCGCGGATATCGACGGCGCTTACCAGATCGCTCGCCTGCTTGGCGCCCGCTTCCGTGTCGGCATTCTCGACCTGAATGGCGAGCGCCGTGTCGATCTGGGCATATTCACGGTCAATTTCGAGCTGGCTCGGGGCGGTCGCCTTCGCGTCCTCGATGATCGCGCGGACATCGCCCAAGGCCTTTTCCCAATTCTCGCCGGTGGGGACCAGGGTGACGAAGGTCCCATCGGCCGATCGGCTGACATCCTGCTGATCGACGCTTGCCTGAATGAAGCTGCCTCCGCCGCGGGCCGCTTGTTCGAGGCGGCGGCTGATGATCTGCAGCGCCAGCATGTCCGTCAGCTTGTCCTGATTATAGACAATGGTATCGGCATGCGGCTTCCACGGACGGAGCCAGGCCATTGTGAGGCCCGTCGGCGCGCCCGGCTCAACGGCGACGCTGGTGGCAGGTGCTTTGGCATCCGGCTCACCGAAATCCGGGAGCGCAGCCCCCTGCCCCGGCACCGACCATGATGCGAAATTATCCTTGATGATCTGCTCGGCTACAGCGGGATCGATGTCGCCCGCTATCGAGATCACTGCATTTTCCGGGCGATACCAGCGCTGATGAAAGGCTTCCATCCGCGCGGCAGTGGCAGCATTGAGGCTGGCGACCGTGCCAATGGGACTGCGCTCCGCCAGAAGCTGACCAGCGAAGAAGTGGCGGCGGCTTGCGTCGGAGATTCGCATCTGCGGCCCGTCCCCTTCCCTCCGCTCAGCCAACACCACCGCCCGCTCCGCTTCAACGGCGCTGTCCACGATGTTGGGATCGACCATCATACCCGCGAGAATTTTCATGCTCTCGCCAAGGCTCGTCGATGTCGCCTGAGGAAGGTCGAGCGCATAGGTGGTGCCGGTGGGCGTCGTCTGCGCATTGCTGTCGCTGCCGAACGTAACGCCCAGCCGCTGCCATATTCGTTTGGACTCGCCATCGGGCACATGGCGCGATCCGCGAAAGGTCAGATGCTCCATGAAGTGCGCATAGCCCTGTTCATCGGGCTGCTCCATCAGGGCGCCGACATCCATGCGCAAGCGGACGGAAACCTGTCCCGGCGGAACGCCATTGCGGCGAACGGCATAGCGAAGGCCATTGGGCAAGGTGCCGAAGTGCCATGCCGGATCGATAGGCACGTCGCTATTTTCATAGAGCCACGGCCTGACCTGCGCCTGCCTATCATTGGTAGCCGACGCCGACTTTGCCGGGGCCGGGCCAGTTCTGGCTGACAGGGAAGCAGGAATGCCCGAAAGCAGTAACGCAATGACGGACAGCGAAACGGCAGGACGCCGGAGGAAAAAGCTCATGGCGCCGTAGCCTAGAGCCAAAATTCTGAATGGCTACTGACAAAGAGCAGCCATGTTTCACGATGGAGGGCAGGATGGCGCCGCCCGGCGCCATCCTGCCTGAAACTTAACGGCCGCCGGTCTTCTGCACAGCGCCCTTGTGCGCGCCTACTCCGCTCCGGTTGCGGCGGAAGTTCTTCTTCGCGGGCTTTGCCTCTCCATCGGGGCGGTGAGCCCGTTCGGCCGTGCCGCGCTGCTGCTTCTGCTGGTCCTGATAACGGCGCTGGCCATCGGCCCGGCGCGTCTTCTGTTCCGGCGTTTGCTCGCGGCCTTTACGCTGAGGCGCCGCCTTCGGGAGGTTGCGGACGGCTTCTACGAAATTGTCAGGCAAGGGCACGATCTCGAGCTTCACCTTTGCGGTGCGCTCGATCGCCTTGAGATAGGGCCGTTCATCATCAGCCACGAAGCTGATCGCGATACCTTCCGCGCCTGCCCGAGCGGTGCGGCCAATGCGATGGACATATTGTTCGGGGACATTGGGAAGCTCGAAATTGATGACGTGGCTCACGCCCGACACGTCAATGCCGCGCGCAGCGATGTCGGTGGCGACGAGCAGCTTAACATGGCCGTGACGGAATGCCTGAAGGGCTGTCGTGCGCTGGCCCTGGCTCTTATTGCCATGGATCGCGACGGCCTGGATGCCCGCGCCTTCCAGGAAGCGGACGACGCGGTCGGCGCCGTGCTTGGTGCGGGTGAAGATCAGCGCGCGGTCGATCGGCTCGTTGCGAACCGTGAGAGTGAGGAGCGCCTGCTTTTCCGCCTGATTGACGAAGGTCGCCTGCTGCCGGACGCGCTCGGCCGTTGTGGACTGCGGTGCGACGCTGACCTTCACCGGGTTGTTCAGGAACTGCGCGGCGAGCGCCTCGATCTCGCCGGGCATGGTGGCGGAAAAGAAGAGGTTCTGCCGTTCCTTGGGAAGCAGTTTGGCGATGCGCTTCAAAGGGTGGATGAAGCCCATGTCCATCATCTGGTCGGCTTCGTCGAGGACGAAGATTTCCGTGTCCTTGATGGTGAAGGCGCGCTGGTCGATCAGGTCGAGGAGACGGCCCGGCGTGGCGACGACGATATCAACGCCCCGGCTGAGCGCGCGGATCTGACGGTTGATGGGGACGCCGCCGAAGACGACTTCGACCGACAGCTTCATGAAGCGGCCATAGTCGCGGAAGCTCTGCGCGATCTGGGCTGCGAGTTCGCGGGTGGGGGACAGGACCAGCATCCGGCAGCCCTGAAGCGGCGTCGGCTTGGGATTGCGGGCGAAATGGTCGAGGCTGGGCAGCGCGAAGGCGGCGGTCTTGCCGGTGCCGGTCTGGGCGATGCCGCACAGGTCCTTGCCCTGAAGCAGGACGGGAATCGCCTGCGTCTGGATGGGCGTGGGATTGGCATAATTCTTGGCGGCGAGCGCCTTCAGGATGGGCTCGGCGAGACCAAGGTCGGTGAATTGCATGAATGAACTCTCGAATTAAAAAGGCTCAGGCGCCCATAGGTTGCGAATCGCAACTGGACGCAAAGCGGGTTGCGAAACGACCCGCGTGAATAGGGAAGCCTCAAAAGCTTGGCGCAGACTTTCATTGGCCGGCCCCGTCACCCCTCAAGGGTCGGGACGATCACGCTGCCAATCGCTGATGGGCCATGAAGGCCGCCCGCTGCGTTGCGCCGCATATGCTTTCATTCATGCAAAAAAGCAAGGGCTTCGCCGAAACGAAGCCCTTAGGAAGATTTCAGAGCGACACTTCCACATGTTTGCCGCGCATTTCGTCGCGCACGTCGCCGCCGAACAATTGTTTGAAGACGCCGCCCAGCGACATGTCCGCGCGCCAGATTTCCGCATGGCCGAGGTCAAAGCGGAGCATGAGCAGATTGGGGTCCTGCCGCCCGCCGGGATACCAGGCCGCGACTTCGTGGGTCCAGTAGCGGTCGATCACCGCCGGGTCGGTTTCCTCCACAAGAGTGCCGTCGATGCAGGCGAATAGATAATGGCCCTTCCCCGCAAACTGCGCCATGGCCGGGCCGCCCTTCGCCAGACGATTGTCCCGGGTGGTGTAGAACCAGAAGCAATGGTTGGCACCGGGGTCGAGCTGCGCCGTCATGGGCAGGCTATGTTCATGCGATCCCTGCAAACCGATCATCAGAAAAGGGCTCTGCGACAATTCGGTCCAGAAACGGTGGCGGATATCGGATTCGGTGCTCATCCTTCTGTCTCCTGCTCATGCTGATATGCATTTAATCGCCAGCATCTTGCGAAGTTCCCCAAAAGCCCGTCTGGACGCTTGATCTTGAGCAAGCTTCTCTCCACATAGCGGCCATGCTGATCGAGACCGAACCAACGCCAAATCCGGCAACCGTCAAGTTCATTCCCGGCCGGGTCGTCATGGGCATGGGTACGCGCGATTTCGCGACGCCCGAGGAAGCGGAAGCCTCTCCGCTTGCCGACGCCCTTTTTGGCCTTGGCGACGTCACCGGCGTGTTTTTCGGCGGCGACTTCATTTCCGTCACCATAGCGCCGGGCGCTCAGTGGAGCGATGTGAAGCCCGACATCCTGTCGATCCTGCTGGAGCATTTTTCGGCGAACATGCCGCTGTTCACCCCCGGATCGGCGGGCGAAATCTTCATCCCCGAAGAGGAAGAGCAGTTCACCGATGATCCAGCCGACGCGGAGATCGTCGCGCAGATCCGCGACCTTATCGACACACGCGTTCGGCCCGCCGTCGCCAATGACGGCGGCGACATCGTCTATCGCGGCTTTGATCGCGGGACGGTCTATTTGCGGATGCAGGGCGCCTGTTCCGGTTGCCCTTCCTCAAGCGCCACGTTGAAGAACGGGATTGAGCAACTGCTCAAACATTATGTCCCGGAAGTGACGGAAGTGCGCGCCGTCTGAAATAGCGGCGGCGGCGTTTGGCAAAACGATCGCGATCGACTAACCGCTTGCCATAGGCCGCCCGCTCCCACGCCGGTTTTCACAGGGGATTTTCTTGCGCACTCTCGTCATCGACACCGCTACGCAGGCGCTGTCCGTGGCGCTGCTGGAGGATGGCAGGGCGATCGGCCATGTCCATGAGATAGTGGGCCGGGGTCATGCCGAAGCGCTGGTGCCCGCGATAGCCAGCCTGCCCGACGGCGGCCGGGCGAACGCGATCGCGGTGGACCTTGGCCCCGGAAGCTTCACTGGCGTGCGCATCGGCATAGCGGCGGCAAGGGCGCTTGCCCTCGCATGGTCGCTGCCCCTACATGGTTATTGCGCGCTGTCGCTGATCGCGGCCAAGGCGGCCCAAGATCAGGATCGGCATCAGGATGGCGGGCCGATCGCGGTCACCATTACGGGGGGGCATGGCGAACTGTTCTGGCAATGTTTTGAAGCCGATGGTCTGACCGCCATCACCCAGCCCGCGTCCACCCCGATCGCGACGCTTGCCACGATGCTGGAGCAGCCGGTGATATATGGCACGGGCGCCGAAGCATTGGTGACCGCGCGTGGCCATGGAACGGCCGTCAGCCTTTATCCCAACTCCGCCGATTATCCGTTGATCGCGGCGCTGCCATCGCTTCCGCCCTCCCCCATTTACTGCCGCGATGCCGACGCGCAGCCCATGATGCAGCCTACCCCGCAGCAGGGCCGTTCATGACCCCCGGCCTGACGCTGGACATATATGAGGATGGCGAGCGCAACGCGCTGGCCGACGCAATGGATGTCATGGCAGAGGCATTCGACCCCGCTTATGGCGAGGCATGGACGCTGCCACAGCTTTCCGGCGTCATGATGATGCCGGGCACCTGGCTGACGATTGCGCGGGTGGATGCGGCGGCGATGGGTTTCGCGCTGGTCCGGTCGGTGCTGGACGAATGCGAACTGCTGCTGCTGGCCGTCCATCCGGCGTGGCGCGGACGGGGCATTGGCCGGGAACTGTTGGTCGATAGTTTGAAGACGGCGCGACGGCGAGGCATCAAGTCGATGAATCTCGAAGTCCGTTCGTCAAATACAGCGATCAAACTATATGAAAAAGCAGGGTTCGAATATGTGCATAGGCGTCCCGGTTACTACCGGGGTGCCGACGGACAACTTCACGATGCCCTGAGTTTTCGTATAGAAATGCTGGGATAGACTGGATCGCCCTTGCTAATCGGCGTATCCGGGTATAACGCCGACATACCGCTCCTGAAACGAATTCACCTGGGCGGGTCGCACTCAATTCAGCATTCGCGGGATAAAAGAAATGGAAATCGAATCAGCCCAGAGCGAGCTGCTCATTACTTTGACTTCGGACATTGTTGCAGCACATGTTTCAAACAACAGTGTCGCCGTGTCTGACGTTTCGACGCTCATCCAGAACGTTCACGCCGCCCTTTCTGGTCTGACCAAGCCCGTTGCCGTCCCGGAAGTGAAGCCGGAACCAGCGGTGTCGGTGCGTTCTTCGATCAAGCCCGACTATATTATCTGCCTGGAAGACGGCAAGAAGTTGAAGATGCTGAAGCGCCACCTGATGACCCATTATCAGATGACGCCGGACGATTATCGCGCAAAGTGGGGCCTTCCCGCCGACTATCCGATGGTCGCACCCAACTATGCCGAACAGCGTCGTTCGCTGGCGAAGAAGATCGGCCTTGGGACAAAGCGCCGCCGCACCCGCGCGAAATAAGCAGCAACTGCGGCCGATCCGCGATGAGAGGGGCGCATTTGCCATGCGCCCCTTTTATAATGGTGGTTATGCCGCTAGATTTCCGCTGATTATCCGACACACCTGAATGAGCGAGCCCGCATGAACCGCAAGATCGATGTAGAAGCCCTTTGCCATGAGAAGGGCCTGCGCATCACCGAACAGCGCCGCGTGATCGCTCAGGTGCTGAGTGACGCGGTGGACCATCCCGATGTGGAGGAACTGCACAAGCGATCGTCCGCCATCGATCCGGGCATTTCGATCGCGACCGTGTACCGCACCGTCCGCCTGTTCGAAGAGGCGGGCATTTTGGAGCGGCACGACTTTGGCGATGGACGCGCCCGTTATGAGGCAGCGCCCGAAGCGCATCACGACCATCTGATCGATGTCGAGACCGGCAATGTTATTGAGTTCGTCGATCCCGAACTGGAACAGTTGCAGAAGCAGATCGCCGAAAAGCTGGGTTTCCGCCTGGTCGATCATCGCATGGAATTGTACGGCGTATCGTTGGACCGCAAGAACTGACAGCCTTGCGGCGGCTGCGCTTTCTTTATCGGCTGAGCGCTCTGGCGGCATGCCTGCTGCTTTGCCTGATCCCGCATCTGTTATGGCGGGCCGTAGGAGCGCGATCTCCCTGGCCTCCCCGCTTTCTGGGAATGGCGGCGAGGGCCGTCGGTGCGCGGGTGCGGGTAGAGGGGCATCCCTTTCACGGCGACAGCTTCATCATCGCCAATCATGTCAGCTGGGTCGATATATTGGCGCTGGGCGGTGCAACCGGCGCCGCCTTCGTCGCGCATGACGGGATTGCGGGCTGGCCGATCGTCGGGTGGCTGGCTGCGCAGAATAATACGCTGTTCGTGGCGCGGAATCGGCGGGGCGCGCTGGGCGGACAGATTGAGGCGCTGCGCACGGCCCTGGCGGGGCATCAGCCGGTTGCGCTGTTTCCAGAGGGGACGACCAGCGATGGGCAGGGCCTGCTGCCGTTCAAGCCGTCGCTGCTGGCGGTTCTGCTGCCGCCGCCGCGCGCGGTGATGATCCAGCCGGTGCATATCGACTATGGCGCGGCCACGGCGGAAATTGCGTGGCATAGTGACGAACCGGCGGGACAGAATGTGCGGCGACTGCTGGAACGGCGCGGCAGGCTGAACGTCACGCTGCGTTTTCTGGAGCCGTTCGACCCGGCGCTTTACCCCGATCGCAAGCAGTTGGCGGCGGTGACGCAGGAGAAAATCGCCGCGAGCATTGCGATGCACCTGCCGCCTTTCACTCCGGTCGTGGCCCCTGTATAGATGGACGGCATGAATCGTAACGACGCCCCAAAGACTCCAGCGACATTCCACGTCAAATCCTTCGGCTGCCAGATGAACGTCTATGATGGCGAGCGCATGGCCGAGATGCTGGGCGAACGGGGGATGACCGCAGCGGCCGATGGAGCCGAGGCGGATCTGGTCATCCTGAACACCTGCCATATTCGCGAAAAGGCGGTGGACAAGGTCTATTCGGACATTGGCCGCTTGAACCGCGAGGATGGGACGCGGCCGATGATCGCGGTCGCTGGCTGTGTCGCGCAGGCGGAAGGCGGCGAGATCAGCCGCCGGGCGAAGACTGTCGATATTGTGGTGGGGCCTCAGGCCTATCATCGACTGCCCGACCTCATCGAAAAGGCTGGCCGGGGCGAAGAGGCGGTCGATACCGACATGCCGCTGGCGTCGAAATTCTCTGCCCTGCCCGGTCGTACCAAGCAATCGCGGCCCACCGCTTTCCTGACGATCATGGAAGGGTGTGACAAATTCTGCACCTATTGCGTGGTGCCCTATACGCGCGGGGCGGAGATCAGCCGGGCTTGGGGCGCGATCTTGGACGAAGCCAAGGCTCTGGTTGATGGCGGCGTGCGGGAAATCACGCTGCTGGGGCAGAATGTGAATGCCTGGGCTGGCGAGGATGACAAGGGCCGCTTGCAGGGCATGGACGGTCTGGTGCGGGAGTTGGCGAAGATCGGCGGGCTGGCGCGTATCCGCTATACGACGAGCCATCCCAATGACATGAGTGATGGGCTGATCGCTGCGCATGGCGACGAGGCGAAGCTGATGCCTTTCCTGCATCTGCCGGTGCAGTCTGGCAATGATCGCATATTGAAGGCGATGAACCGCAGCCATGATGTGGAAAGCTATTTGCGGATCATCGAGCGGGTGCGGCAGGTGCGACCCGACATCGCGCTGTCGGGCGACTTCATCGTCGGCTTTCCGGGCGAGACGGATGCGGAGTTTGAGGATACGTTGAAGATCGTCGAGCAGGTGCGCTATGCGCAATGCTATTCGTTCAAATACAGCCCCCGCCCCGGCACGCCTGCGGCGGACATGGGCGGGCAGATTGCCGCAGCGGTGATGGACGAGCGGCTTGCGCGGCTTCAGGCCGTGATCAACCGGCATCAGGTGAACTTCAACGCCGCCACGGTGGGCCGCACGACCGAGATATTGCTGGAGCGCAAGGGGCGCCATGCCGGGCAGTTGATCGGGAAGACGCCTTGGTTGCAATCTGTCCATGTCACAGCGCCGGAACTTGTCATCGGTGACATGGTCGAAGTGGATATCATCAGTGCCGGTCCGAATAGTCTGGCCGGCGAACTCAGCAGGAGGAAAGCCGCTTGAACCCAAAACCCGTCGTTCCCGCTTCTGCAGGAACCCATCTCCGACCCTGTCCACCGGGATCGAAGACCAGGAGATGGATAACCGCCAGCGCGGTTGTGACGGATGGAAAGGGAGGCTGCTAAATGTCCAAGAAACCGAACCAAAATCATCGCGTGGACGTTGCTGAACGCGCGCGGTTGGAAGTGACTTTCGAGAAGCCGCACCTGTTGGGCGCGCTGTTCGGGCAATATGACCAGAATCTGGTGGCGATCGAAAACCGGCTGGGCGTTTATATCGCGGCGCGGGGGAATAAGCTTCAGATCGAGGGTGATGCTGAAGCGGCGGCGCGGGCGCGGGACGTGATGACGGGCCTCTACAACCGGATCGTGGCTGGGCAGGAGATCGACAGCGGCGCGGTCGAGGCGGTGATCGCCATGTCGGCCGAACCGATGCTGGACGGCATCATCCGCCATGACGTCGCCGAGCCGCCCAAGGTGATGATCCGCACGCGCAAGAAGACGATCGTGCCGCGTTCGGCGACGCAGGTCACCTATATGGAGGCGCTGACCCGGAACGACATCATCTTCGCGCTGGGTCCGGCAGGCACGGGCAAGACCTACCTCGCCGTCGCGCAGGCGGTGAGCCAGTTGATCACGGGCAGCGTCGACCGGCTGATCCTGTCACGGCCTGCGGTTGAGGCGGGCGAGCGGCTGGGCTTCCTGCCCGGCGACATGAAGGAGAAGGTCGATCCCTATCTGCGGCCGATCTACGACGCGCTCTACGACACGCTGCCCGCCGAACAGGTGGAGCGGCGGATCGCGAGCGGGGAGATAGAGATCGCGCCGCTGGCCTTCATGCGCGGGCGGACGCTCGCCAACGCCTTCATCGTGCTGGACGAGGCGCAGAACACGACGATTGCGCAGATGAAGATGTTCCTCACCCGCTTTGGCGAAGGGAGCCGGATGGTGATCTGCGGCGATCCACGTCAGGTCGATCTGCCTCAGCCGGGGATTTCGGGGCTGGCTGACGCTGTAGCCCGGCTGGAGGGAGTGGATGGCATCTCCGTCGTGCCGTTCGGGATCGGCGATGTCGTGCGCCATCCGGTCGTCGGGCGGATCGTGCAGGCTTATGAGGGGCCGGATGCGTGAATGGACAGTGGAGCGCACATAGATGATTGAAGTTGCGGTCCTTCATGACGAAGGCTGGCCAGGTGAAGATTGGGAGTTGCTGGCGCAGCGGGCGGTCGTGGCGGCGATCACCCATAGCCCCTATGCGTCTTTTGCCGCGGACGAGGCGCTGTATGAGGTCGCCGTCAAGCTGACCAGCGACGAGGAGGTGCATCAGCTAAACCGCGCCTATCGGGACAAGGACAAGCCGACCAACGTCCTGTCATTCCCGATGGTGCAGTCCGACCTGCTGGAAGGGACCGGCAACACCGACGATGGCGAGGTTCTGCTGGGCGATATCGTGCTGGCGGAGGGGGTGTGTGCCAGCGAGGCGGCGGAAAAAGGCATATCAGTGTCCGAACATGCCACCCATCTGATCATCCATGGGACTTTCCATTTGCTGGGATATGATCATATGGAGGATGCCGAGGCAGAGGCGATGGAGGCGTTGGAGACGCAATCGTTGCTGAGCCTTGGCATTTCCGATCCCTATGGGGATCGCCTGACAGGACAATAGGAAGAACGATGGCTGAAGGCAGTCCGAAGGACGGCAACGGTTCAAAGGAATCGGACAGTAGTAGTCACGAGGGCGGTTTATGGAGCGGCCTGAAGTCGCTGCTATTTGGCGAGGAGGAGAGCCCCAGCCTGCGGCGCGAGCTGGAAGAGGCGCTCGACGATTATGATGAGGATGCGCAGGACGAAGGCGCGCCTGCCGCGGCCAAAGGCGACCTGTCGGCGATAGAGCGGCAGATGGTGCGCAACCTGCTGCATTTTTCCGAGCATACGGTCGATGACGTGGCCGTGCCGCGCGCTGACATCGTCGCGATCGAGGAGCGGGCGAGCTTTGCCGAACTGGCGGCGCTGTTCGCCGAAGCGGGGCACAGCCGCATTCCGGTCTATCGCGAAACACTGGATACCATCGTCGGCATGGTCCACATCCGTGATGCCTTTGCGATATTGGCGGGCAAGTCCCCAGTGCCGGATACGCTGGAGCCGTTGATCCGTCAGCCGCTTTATGTGCCCGAGAGCATGGGCGCGCTCGACCTGCTGGCGGAGATGCGGGCCAAGCGGACCCATCTGGCCATCGTGCTAGACGAATATTCCGGGACCGAGGGCCTGCTGACGTTCGAGGATCTGGTCGAGGAAATCGTCGGCGATGTCGAGGATGAGCATGATGATGCGCCCGAGGCCCTGCTCGTTCCGCTGGAGGGCGGATTGTGGGAAGCGGACGCCCGCGCCGAGCTGGATGATGTCGCCGAGGAGATTGACGAGCGGCTGGCCGATGTCGAGGAAGATGTCGACACGCTGGGCGGTCTGGCGTTCGTGATCGCGGGGCGAGTGCCCGAAGCTGGCGAAATATTGGATCATGAACAGAGCGGCTGGAAGCTGGAAATCGTGAGCAGCGATGGACGCCGGGTGACGCGGCTGCGGCTCCATCCGCCCGCTGAAAAAGAAAATGAAGCCGAATGAAGCGGGACGCCTGCGCAATGATGGAGACGCGCGGGCAATGCTGGGGAAATGTTAAGAGCTGATCGTTAGGCTGCTGCCCGCCTTGCTTTCCGGTGAAGGCGATTTGGAGAGGGTGTGTGTCCAACGAATGTTGCGCCGCCCCCTCTCCCTGCCCTCTCCCCCGAGGGAGAGGGTTTTGTGGTGGAGCGGCTTGTGCGGCACGAAAGACTATCGATTTCTTCGGAGCGGGCGATGCTTTCGCCCATTGCCGTGCCTGTGACGAGACTGGAGCGCTGGCTGCTCGCGCTGGTCTGCGCCGTTACATTGTCGTTTGCGGTGATTACGCCCCCCTTTCAGGCACCCGACGAAAATCAGCATTATATGAAGGCTCTTTTGCTGGCGGACGGGCGGGTCATGACCGAGCAGCGGGGCGAGGAGATCGGGGCTGAGCTGCCGCGATCCGCGCTGGATCTGCACGGGATCGACTTTCCCACCGAAGTTACGGGCGAGGCGCGGCGCTTTGATCGCGCGATGGTGGAGCGGGCGTGGGAAGCGGACGCAGGGCGGCCGGGCACTGCCTTTGCCGATTTTCCCAATGTCGCCAATTATGCGCCGACGCTTTATGCGCCTTCAGCGGCCGGATTGAGTATTGGTGACGCGCTGGGCCTGCCGCGCATGGGGAGCTTCTACGCGGGGCGGATGATCAACGCGCTTGGCGGCCTCATGCTGTTGGTAGGGGCGTTCGGCCTGATGCCCTTTGGTCGAAGCGCGTTGCTTGGGACGGCATTGCTCCCGACATTCTGTTATCAGACGGGGTCGCTTTCTCCCGACGCCGTGATCAATGGAATGGGCTTTGTGGGACTGGCGCTGTCCTTGCGCCTTGCCGCAATGGGTAGCAGTCCGGCCCGGTCGGCCGGGCTGCTGATTGCCGCGCCTCTGCTCGCGCTGGCTAAGGGGGTGTATCTGCCCCTGATGGCGGCGGGGATGCAATGGCCGCAGCATCGGCGGGATATGCGACCTTGGCTGCTGCTGGGCGCGATGGCGGTTGGAGCGGCGGCCTTCATTCTGTGGATGAAGATGTCCGGCGGCAGTCAGGCGCTTTACCATATCGTGTCGCGCAAGACCGGTGAGAATGTCATGACCGCGCCGCTTGGGGCGCAGCTGGCAGTCATCATGGCTGATCCGGCAGCCTATGTTCGCACGCTAGGGTCCAGCATTGCCGAGCGGTCGCCGGTTTATGCGTTGCAGCTTGTCGGCCGCTTCGGGTGGAATGCGATATTGTTGCCGCTCGGCACCTATCTGCTGGCGGCTGTTATGTTGGGAGCGGCTGTTTTGAGTGGATCGGGGGTCCGGGTCGGCGCGGCGCAAAGGCTGTGGTGGCTGGCTGTGGCTGGCGGCACAGCTTTGCTGATCGAGACGGCCATGTATCTGACAGGCACGCCGCTCGGGGCCGATTATGTGCAGGGGACGCAGGGGCGCTATTTCCTGCCGCTGCTGCCTTTGGTGTTGCTGGCGATGATGCCGGAAACGGGGTTGCGGGCCGCGCGACCGGTCTTTGCAGGATCGGCGCTGCTGTTGCTGCTGATTGCGCTGGGCAGTGCCTATGACAGCTTCTGGGTGCATGGCTTCGTCACTGCCGACGGGATGCCGCCGCATGAGCGGTTAAGCGACGCGCTGATCCTGCCCTCGCCCCGCTGGTAGCCAGTGGCGCCAGAGGCATAGCCAGCCCAAGCCTTCGACCCAACCGGCGAGGACGTCGGTCGGCCAGTGGACGCCTAGCCAGACGCGGCTGGTGCCGATTAGGGCGATGATGAGGGCGGCAGTGAGATATAGCCCACTCAACGCCGTTCGGGCTGAGCTTGTCGAAGCCTTTTTCTTTCTAGAAAGGGAAGTGGAGCCGTTGGCTTTCGCCGCCCTTCGGGTCGACAAGCTCAGGGCGAACGGTGATGGTAGGGCACCGGGTTCCAAACGCCTCAGCATCGCCAGCGCGCCGAACAGGATCATGGTCCCGGCGGAATGGCCGCTGGGGAAGCTGTAGCTATGCACGATGTCGATGTGGGGCAGCAGATCAGGTCGCGGCGCGGCGAAAATCTGCTTGAGGCCGGTGTTGAGCAAGGTGCCGCCGACCGTGACGAGGGCGAGCCATTGGGCGGCATGGCGTTGTCGGCGGTAGAGCAAAGCGATCGCCACGACGGCCATGATGAGCAGTCGCCCAACCGTGTCGCCGATGACCGAGGCCGCGACCATGATTGGTGTGATCCACGGGGCGGCCGCCCTGCCCGCCCCCGCCGCCTTCATCGCGGCGATGTTGAGCGGATCGAACCAGCCGGATCGCTGGAGCAGCGCGATTGCCAGAACGGCGAGGAGCGCGAGGAGGAATATCCCCGCGCCTCTTTGCCATGAGCGGCGATCAGATATGAAGCGCGCGCCCATAAGCGGCGAGCACGCTTTCGTGCATCGATTCCGAGATGGTCGGATGCGGGAAGACGGTGTGCATCAGTTCCGCTTCGGTCGTTTCCAGCGTCTTGCCGATGGTATAGCCCTGGATCATCTCCGTGACTTCGGCGCCGATCATGTGGGCGCCCAGCAGTTCGCCGGTTTTGGCGTCGAACACGGTCTTGGTGAAGCCTTCCGCTTCGCCGAGCGCGATCGCCTTGCCATTGCCGATGAAGGGGAACATGCCGACCTTTACCTCATAGCCTGCTTCCTTCGCCTTGGCTTCTGTGAGGCCGACCGAGGCGATCTGCGGGTGGCAGTAGGTGCAGCCCGGGATGTTGCGCGGGTCCATGGCGTGGGGATGCTGGCCTGCAATGGCTTCGGCGGTGATGACGCCTTCATGGCTGGCTTTGTGCGCGAGCCATGGTGGGGCGGTGATGTCGCCGATTGCCCACAGACCCTCGACATTGGTGCGGCACATTTCGTCGGTTTTCAGGAAGCCGCGATCGTCCATCGCGACGCCCAGTTCCTTGAGGCCGATATTTTCGGTGTTGGGGACGATGCCGATTGCGACGATCATGTGGCTGAATTCGGCGGCGCTTTCCTTGCCCGCTTTGTCCTTCAGCTTCGCCTTGATGCCGTTGGCGCCGACCTGAATATCGCTGACGCCTGCGCTGGTCAGGATTGTCATGCCCTGCTTCTTCAGCGCCTTTTCGAGGAAGGCGGAGATGTCCGCATCCTCTACGGGCACGACGCGGTCCATCATTTCGACCACGGTGACGTCCGCGCCCATGTCGTTATAGAAGCTCGCAAATTCGATGCCGATCGCGCCGGAGCCAATGACGAGCAGCTTAGTCGGCATTTCGGGCGGGGTCATGGCGTGGCGGTAGGTCCAGACGCGCTTGCCGTCTGCGGGCGTGCCGGGCAGGTCGCGGGCGCGTGCGCCGGTGGCGAGGATGATATTCTTCGCCGTCAGTTCCTCGGTCTTGCCGTCCTTGGTGACGGAGAGCTTGCCCTTTCCGGTGAGCTTGCCGTCGCCCATGTGGACGGTGATCTTGTTCTTCTTCATCAGGTGCGTGACGCCCTGATTGAGTTGCTTGGCGACGCCGCGCGAGCGTTTGACGACGGCGGCGATGTCGGCGCTGATCTTTTCGGCGGCGAGGCCATAGTCGCCCGCATGCTGCATATAGTGGAAGATTTCCGCCGAGCGCAGCAGCGCCTTGGTCGGGATGCAGCCCCAGTTGAG
>CAMPIM010000064.1 GCA_946886365.1 uncultured Novosphingobium sp. | reverse complement strand
ACACCTGTCTCAGGTGTTGCACTTCGTTTGTGAACTCAGGGGGGTCCCGCTACTTCAATGCCAAAACCATGGAGCGCGCACGAAAAGTCGGTTGGGTTTACATTATGAGCGATCGATATCGCGGAACGATGTATGTGGGCGTGACGTCAGACCTTTCCGCCCGCATCCACCAGCATAAAACCGGCACCGGGTCCGACTTCTGCGCGCGATATCGCTTATACCGACTGGTCTGGTCTGAACGGAGCGATGACATCTCGGCATGCATAGAGCATGAGAAGCGCCTGAAGCGCTGGCAACGTCAGTGGAAATTCGCACTTATCGAGCGCGCCAATCCGAACTGGGGGGACATGTTCGAACTGCTCGCCTGAAGGTAGCGGGACCCCGGGTCAAGCCCGGGGTGACGACAGCTATACCCTCACTCCACCCCCGCATGGAACGCGATCCGCAGCGCTTCGGCCAGGCTCTTCACTTCCAACTTCTGCATCAGGTTGGCGCGATGAATCTCCACCGTGCGCGGGCTGATCCCCAGGTCGAAGGCAATCGTCTTGTTGGGCAGTCCTTCGACCAACCCGTCAAGCACATCGCGCTCCCGATCGGTCAGAACATTCAGCCGCGCCCTTGCATCCTCCGCCCGCGCTCCGGCCCCACGATCGGCCGCCGACAGCAGCCGCGCTGCCTCGACGCATCCCAGCAGCGCTGCCTTCTCGAACGGCTTTTCAATGAAGTCGCTCGCCCCCGCCTTCATCGCCGCGACCGCCATGTCGATGTCGCCATGGCCCGTCATGATTACCACCGGCAGCATGATGCCGCGCGCGCGCAATTCGCGCTGCACCTCCAGCCCGTCAATGTCGGGCATTCGCACATCCAGCAGCACGCATCCCGGTTCCAGTCCGGCCGCTTCCTTCAGAAACGCCGTGCCGCCCTCGAACAGCCGCACCGCATAGCCGCTGGTCTTTAGCAGGAAGGACAGCGACCGGCGGATCGCCTCGTCATCATCGACGACATAGATGGGGAAAGGTTCGCTCATGCTTTCAGTCCGCGCTGTCCAAGGTGAAGTGAAAGGCCGTGCCGCCCCATTGTGACGGCTGCGCCCAGATGCGCCCGCCCTGTCCTTCAACAATGGTCTGGCTGATCGACAGGCCAACGCCCATGCCGGACGGCTTGGTGGTGGTGAAAGGGTTGAAGAGCGTGCGTGACATGTCGGGGTCCAGACCCATTCCGCTGTCCGCGACGATCACCTCCACCCGCCCATCCTCGGCCGGGACGGCCGACAGGCGCAGGATGCGTGCGGGGCTGCTCGCCATCGCCTCCACCGCATTCTTGATGAGGTTGATAATCACCTGCTGCAACTGCACGCGGTTGACCAGCACATTATTCACGCGCCGATCAACGCTGATGTCCATGTCGATGCCCCGACTGTCCATGCCGATAAAAGCGAGCGCCGCCCCTTCGGCCAGCAACTCGCGCAGCGATTCAGGCTGGCGCATCGTTTCGCCGCGCTTGATGAACTCGCGCAGCGACCGGATGATCTCGCCCGCGCGCAGCGCCTGGCGTGCGCTTTCGTCCATCGCCTCGCGCAGCATCTCACGATCCACCGGCCCATCGGCGTCCAGCAGGTCGCGCCCGGCCTCCAGATAGTTGGCGATCGCCGTCAACGGTTGGTTCAACTCATGCGCCAGCGCGGACGCCAGCGTCCCCATAGCCGTCACCCGGCTGGCATGCGACAGTTCCGCCTGAAGGTCGGCGACGCGCCGCTCGGCCTGCTGCCGTTCGGTAAGGTCGCGGATGAAGCCGGTGAACAGCCGCTGTCCCCGGTCATGCACCTCCCCCACCGACAATTCGATCGGAAAGGTCGATCCATCCCGCCGTCGCGCGCTGGTCAGGCGGCCGATGCCGATGATCCGTTTTTCGCCGGTACTGAGATAATGGTCGATATAGCCGTCATGTCGTTCCCGATCCGGCGACGGCATCAACATGGAGATATTTTCGCCTAGTACGTCCGTCTCGGCATATTGGAACATGCGCTGCGCCGCCGCGCTGAAGGACACGATGCGCCCAGCCATGTCGATGACGATCAGCGCGTCGGGCACCGTCGCGAGGATCGAACCCAGCAGCGCTTGTTCCAGGCTATGCTCGCGCTCGCTCAAGCCTTCCGTGTCATCGTCGTCCGCCACCGCCATCGGGTTACAATGCCCTGTCTTCAGTGCGCCAGCAAGACAGGCACGCGTCCGTCGCGCAGCATCGTTCGGGTCACGCCCCCGAACACGAACTGGCGCAACCGGCTGTGGCCATAGGCGCCCATCACCATCCAGTCGGGCTTCAGCGCTTCGACGGCAGCCATCAGGGCATCCTCCACAGCGCACCCGTCCCGTGGCCAGCTATGGACTTCCGCTTTGATCCCATGGCGGGCAAGATATTCGGGGGCATCAGTCGCGGGGAAGGCATTTTTGTTCGCTTCCTCCACAGTCACGATATGCACATCCTGCGCGAGCTTCAGCAGCGGCACCGCGCCCCGCAGCGCCGCCGATGCTTCCTGCGATCCATCCCAGGCGACCAGCGCCCGCCCCGCTACCATCAGCGATTTCGCCGATTGCGGGACGGCCATCACCGGCACCGGCCCTGACAGGGCCAGTTCGGCGGCGATCGGCGGTGGATCGGTGAGCACCCTGCGCGGCCCTTCAGGCAGGGTCACGACGATGACATCGGTCAACGCCGAGGCGGCCAGTAGGCCATGAAGGATATCGCCATCGAGTTGCCGCCAATCCCAACTCACACCTTCTGCGCGAAGCCTTTCCTCGGTACGCGCTTTGATTCGCTCATCAATTTCACGCAGCTCGTTGATGATGGAAGGCGCCAGCGCCGCGCCGCCATACATGTCCGCGGCCACCATATCGGGCATTTGCGTCACCTGAACGCAACGAATGTGCGCCCCCGTCGCGCGCGCGATGTCGCACGCTGCCTGCAGGCGGCTTTCCGCGCCTCGATCGTCATGGATATGAAGCAGTATCGATTTCATCTCACATCTCCTGCCGAGGAACCGTAACTTGTCCTTGCTGGCTAGGATCTGACGGCCTCCGCCGCCATCCGGGATAGTCCTTATAGTCTTTGTCCCCCGAAAACCCGATCTGGGTGGTATGACATGGACAACGATACGCCTCGAACTCGCACGCACACCTGCTTTTCCGAACGGATCGGCAGCTCGCAGCTATGTCATGCGCCTGCCGCTGGGCCAGGACGGCCTGATCGACGAGCAGGAATATCGGCATAAACCCGAACTCGCCACCGTTCGGCGCTTCTGGCCGAATGAACCCGACCGCCATGGCTGGCTGCTACGGACTTCCAACGGCTGGGCGCTGTCCTACGAGCCGGGTGAGGAGGATGACGAGCAACTCTTCCGCCTGGACGCGCATGCGATTCAGCCCGGCAGCTATCTGACCCTGACGGAGCCGGATGGCGAGCGCCTGCCCTTCGTGGTGAAGGCGCTCGCCGCGGCATAGGGTTTCAGAACTTTACGCCCACACCCACGCCAAAGACCAGCGGATCGAGATGCACGCGCACCTTCTGTACGCCCGCCGCCGTGGTCGAGAGCCGGGCCGTGGTATCGATATCGATATATTTGACATCCAGGTTCAGGAAGATGCTGTCCGTCAAATCGACATCAACTCCGGCCTGCGCCGCCCATCCGAAGCTGTCCGACATATGCACTCTGGTCGCGCCCACCGCACCCTCCAGCGCGTTCGACGCCTTTTCATTGTAGAACAGCGTATAATTGACCCCCGCCCCGACATAGGGCCGGATCTTGGCTTCCGGCAGGAAATGATATTGCGCCGTCAGCGTCGGCGGCAGCACCCAGGTGGATGCCAGACGGCCGATCGCCCCGGTCGTTCCAGTGCGTCCGCTGGCGCTGTGCTTGGTCGTCGCGGCAATCAGCTCAAAGCCCACATGGTCGGTTGCCATATAAGTCACGTCGATCTCCGGCATCACGCTGTTATCGACTTTCACCTTTTCGCCCGGAAAGGCGGGCAGCACGCTCCCGCTTCGTTCATTGGGCGCAACCATGATGGCGCGCAGCCGCACCAGCACATCGCCCTGCGCGGCCTGCGCGGGTGCGGACATGGCGGCGCAACCAGCCGCTGCTCCAAATAAGATAGTCTTGATGTGCATTTCCAAAGTCTCCGTCCCTGTTGTCGGTGACTTGGCTTTGCCCCGGCGCCGCACGCCCGGCATTGATCCGGCGCAAGCGGCAATTTGACCTGGCTCAATGCTGTGCGCGCTGTTCCATGCGATCCGGTTCAGCCATGTGGACCTACTATCCTGACCTGCTGGCCCAGCCGGTGCCGCGCTACACCAGCTATCCCACCGCCGCGCAGTTCACCGCCGATGTGGGCGCGGATGATCTTGCAGTCAGGCTGGACGGGGTGGAAACGGACGCACCCCTCTCCCTCTATGTCCATATCCCCTATTGCCACGACATATGCTGGTATTGCGGCTGCAATACAGGGGCGGCCAATCGCGCCCAGCGGCTGACCACTTATGTGGAGGCGCTGGAACGAGAGATGGCTTCCATCGCGGGGCGCTTGCGCGGACGCGGGCGCGTCGCGCGGATCGCCTTCGGCGGCGGTAGTCCCAATTCGCTGCCGCTCGTCGATTTCGTCCGCTTGCTCCAGCAATTGCTGCTCTGTTTCGATGCGCGTCACGCAATCTCGGTCGAACTCGACCCCCGCCGCCTCGACGCCACCTGGATTTCCACCATGGCGGCAATGGGCGTCAGCCGCGTCAACCTTGGCGTACAGACCTTCACCCCGCATGTTCAGGCCGCGATCGGCCGCATCCAGCCGCTCGACATGGTGGAGCGAGCCGTCGATCAACTCCGCGCAGCCGGGATCGCGATCGGTTTCGACCTCATGTACGGCCTACCCGGCCAAAGCCTTGACGATCTTGCTGCGACTTTGGAGGCAAGCATCGCGATGCAACCCGCCCGTGTCGCCCTGTTCGGCTATGCCCATATGCCGCAGCTACTGCCTCGCCAGCGCCGCATCGACGGCAGCAATCTGCCCGATCTCGCCACGCGCTTCGACATGGCCGCACAAGGCTATCGCATGTTAACCGCCGCTGGCTATTCGGCGATCGGCTTCGACCATTTCGCCCTGCCGCAGGACGGCCTGGCAATAGCAGCACGTGACGGACGGCTGCGCCGCAATTTTCAGGGGCTTACCGATGATCCCGCTGATATCCTCCTGGGTCTGGGCGCCAGTGCGATCAGCCAATTCCCGGACCTCATCGTCCAGAATGAGAAGCAGGCCGGACCTTGGCGCGAACGCGTAGAGCGCGGCGAGCTTTCCGCCACTCGCGGCACGCTGCGCACGGGCGATGACCGGCGTCGTGGCCGGATCATCGAGGCGATCCTCTGCCGGGGCGAAGCGCATGTGGGTACTGTCCTGCCCCAGCCCGACCTGTCGCGCTTCGAGCGACTTGGCCTATTGCGATTGAGCGAAGGCCGAGTGCAACTGACCCCCGGAGCGCTCCCCTACGCCCGCAGCATAGCCGCCGCATTCGACAGCTATCTGCAACCAGCGGAAAAGCGGTTCAGCCATGCGGTTTAGTGCGCTGGCGCTGGCAAGCCTCGCCTTCGTCAACCTCTCGGCCGGACAGGTGCCCCACTTTGCGGCGCGTTCGCCCTATTTCTGCGGCCCACCCCCTCTCGGTTGGATCCCTCCGGGCCGACACAAGCCCGCGCTGCCTTCGGACGAGAAGATGGGCTGCCACTTCCTCATGTGCGGACGCAAGCGCAATCACGCCAGAGCAGATGGGTCTTGCCCCACTTAGTTGAACCGTTCGCCCCGTCGTCATCCTGGACGACCGAACCAGCAGAACCGACGTTCGACCGCGATGAAAGGAAGCTCAGACGCCGCGCAGTGCGACATATGCACCCACGGCGGTCACCGTGACGGCGAACAGCCGCTCCAGCAGCCCTTTGCGCGCCGCCATCTTTCGGCCAAGGGCGATACCGATAGCCGCCCCACCGATACCGCCCACGATCAATACCCCCACGAGTGACCAATCGACAAAACCCGACAGCGCATAGGAAGCCGCAGTGGTGAGGCCCAGCGCCGTGACGACGACGAGCGACGTTCCCACTGCATTTTTGAGTGGCATGGCAGTCGCCATCATCAGCCCGGGCACGATCAGGAAGCCCCCGCCGATCCCGAAAAAGCCAGCGGCCAATCCCACTCCAAGGCCGATCGGAACGAGGCGCGGCAACAATCGACCAGCGGTTGCTCGCGACAGCCGTACATCGGGCGCGTCGGTGGTGCGCTTCGTCCGTAGCATAGAAAGGCCCACGCCGATCATCAGCAAGCCAAACAGCATCAGCAATCGCTGGCCATCTACAGCTTTACCGATTTCCGCGCCGATCGCCGCGCCAGTGACGCCAGCTCCCGCGAAAACGAGGGCGCATGGCCATTTCACCGTACCGGCGCGGGTATGGCCGATCAGGCTGAAAGCCGCATTGGCGGCGACGGCGACCGCTGCCGTCCCGATGGCGGCATGAGCAGACCCCACGCCCACCACATAGACCAGCAGCGGCACGGCAAGGATCGAGCCGCCGCCGCCGACCAGACCCAACACAGTCCCGATCAGGCCGCCCGAAGCCAGAGCCGCAACGATCATGGCCGGAGACATGATCGGCCTACGCGCCGAGAGAGCGGCGATTCCATGGCATCGCCTGCAACAGCTTCGCCATGCCGCACCAGCCGGTCGCCCCCGCCATCATCAACCCCGCGCCAACAAAGGCCGACAGGCCGAAAAAGGCAGGAGCGACGAGGAAGCCGAGCAGGACGCCCAGCAGCACAAGGCCACCGGCCACCAGTTGCACCTGCCGCATGATCTCCAACGGCTGTGCCCGGTCGAGGCGCGTCGGCAATCCCGCCGCGCGCCAGCCGTCCAGACCGCCCTGAAGTATATGGCAGGACGTCAAGCCCGCCGCCGCCTGCAAGGCTGCCTCATTGGCTTGCGTTCGCATGCCTGACTTGCAGTGAAAGATGATTGGCCCGGCCACCTGTGGCAGTTCCGCCAGACGATCGAGCGGGACATGGATCGCCCCCGGAATATGCTCGCGGGCATGTTCGTCAGGTCCACGGATATCGACGAGCGTGGCGCCCTTGGCCACGGCTTTATCCGCGTCGTGCGGGGTAATGGTTGTGATCGGCATCGGATCATTCCTTGCAGAAGATGGTGTAGAGACTGGCGAGCAACTGTTCCGTCCGCCCATCGGCGATGCGATACCAGAGCGTCTGGCTCTCCCGTCGAAAAGCGACCAGCCCCTCCTCCCGCATCCTGGCGAGATGCTGCGACAGGGCGGATTGCGACAAACCGACCTCTTGCGCGAGGTCGCCCACGGTCATTTCGCCATGTTCGACCAGCTTGCACAGCACCATCAGGCGCCGGGCGTTGCCCATCGCTTTCAGCAGGTTCGAAACTTCGCCCGCCTTCTTTTCGAAGGTGGCGAGGTTCATCAACGGACGGATCATCATGCACTCCATTAGATATTGCTAATTTAGATATATGTAATATATTGTCAAGGAGCAATGGAGGACGACATGGACACAAAGCCCCTGATCGAAGCCTTTTTCGACGAGGCGACCTATACGGTGAGCTATCTGGTCGCTGACCCCGAAACCCGGGAGGCGGCGGTCATCGACCCGGTGATGGATTTCGACATTGCCAGCGGTGAGGTCGATACGCGCTCAGCCGAGCGGCTGCTGGCCTTTGCGGAAAAGCAGGGTTGGCGGATCACTATGGTGCTGGAGACGCACGCCCATGCCGATCATCTGTCCGCAGCACCCTTTATCAAGGGCAGGACCGGCGCGCCGATCGGCATTGGCGAGCATATTTGCGACGTACAGAAGATCTTCCGTCCCGTCTTCGGACTCAACGACATGCGGGTCGATGGTTCCGATTTCGACCGGTTGTTTCGGGATGGCGAGCAGTTTTCAGTGGGCATGCTGCGCTTCACCGTCATGCATGTTCCGGGGCATACACCTGCGGACATCGCTTATCTGGTCGGCGATGCGGCCTTTGTCGGCGACACATTGTTCATGCCTGACTATGGCACGGCGCGGGCGGATTTCCCCGGTGGCGACGCTCGCATTCTTTACCGTTCCATCCGGCGGCTGCTGAGCCTGCCCGATGAAACCCGCCTGTTTCTGTGTCATGACTATAAGGCGCCCGGCCGCAATGACTATCGTTGGGAAACGACCGTCGGCGAAGAGCGGCGCGCAAGCGTCCATATCCATGACGGAGTGGATGAAGACAGTTTCGTCGCCATGCGCGAAGCCCGTGATGCGACGCTGCCCGTGCCTCGGCTGCTGTTGCCTTCCATTCAGGTCAATATCCGCGCAGGTCGTTTCCCCGAAGCGGAAAGCAACGGCGTTCGCTATCTCAAAATTCCGGTGAAGATGAAGACGGTTTGACTGCGACTTCTACCTATCGCGATCTGCTCCGATGCGCTTAGGCTAGCTAAACCCATGTTCAATATCGCTCACCCCTATCTTTCCCTGATCGCATCGATTGCAGTGGGCCTGCTTGTCGGGATGGAGCGCGGCTGGACACAGCGGAACTTCGGCAAGGGTCGACGGGTCGCGGGCTTTCGCACCTTCGGGCTGATCGGGTTGCTTGGGGGGCTCGGCGGCCTTGCCCCCGACATGGTCGCCGCTGCCCTGGGCCTGGGCGTCGCGGCCGTGCTGACGGTCGGCTACAGCCGAAGCGCCGATCAGGATCATCTGTCCGCAACCACAACGCTGGCGGGCCTGCTGACCTTCGGCGCCGGTTTCTGCGCCACTCGCCTCTCCCCTGCTCTAGGCCTGGCAACAGGTGCGGCGATCTTTGCGATCCTGAGCTCACGGCAATCGATGCACGCTTTGCTCCGGGGAATGGATGAGAGTGAGATTGAGGGTGTGTCCCGCTTCCTGCTGGTGTCTCTCATCATCCTGCCGCTACTGCCAGATGCCTCCTATGGTCCTTACGACGCCTGGAACCCCAGGAAGATCTGGATGGTGGTCGTCTTCGTGATGGGACTGTCCTTTGCCGGTTATGCCATCTCCAGGCGCTTCGGCCGCGATCGCGGCGTGTTGCTGGTCGCGCTTACCGGGGCCATTGTGTCGTCCACCGCCGTCACCGCCGATTATGCCAGGCGGCTCCGCGACGAACCCGATGGCCGAGGATTATTGACGGCAGGCATTGCGGTCGCATCCATCGTGATGTTCGTCCGGGTGCAGTTGGTGGCGCTTGTCCTCGTTCCCCGCGCGTTACCGTCTCTGGCACTGACCATGGCTCCGGCAGCGCTTGTAGCCGTCGCGTTCGCCCTGACCGCATGGCGTGCCCACGGCAAAGGCGGCAACGGAGCCGCCGTCGCCAATCCCCTGGGCTTTACCCCTGCGCTTCTGCTGGCTGCCCTTGTCGCGGGATTGTCGCTCGCCGCGCGTTGGGCGTTGGAACATTTTGGGCAAGAGGGCATGGCAGTCGTCCTGACTCTCACCGGGATATCGGACGTCGATGCAGCCGTGATGACGATGGCGGGCCTCCCCCCACATACGATCGACGATCAAACCGCTGGCTTCGTACTGGGCGGCGCGGTTCTGGCCAACACTTTGGCCAAAGCCGTCATGACGGTGGGCATCGGTTGGGGCCACGGCGGCTTGAGAGCCGCAATACCGCTGTTCGCCGCTCTTGCAGCGGCGGCGGCGAGCCTTGCCGCCTGGATCGCGATCGGCTGACTTTCACGCCACGCGCAACATAGGATGGCGCGCTGGCACCAACTCAGTGGCCGAGTATCAAAGGCCATTTACTGCGGGTAAGCAGACGCCGTGTCACGCCGCCGAATGTTTCCATGATCCTTCCGCGGCCATAGGCGCCCATGATAATATAATCCGCCCTCCATTGCTCGGCCTCCTCCTCGATTATCGCGTCCGCAGGATGAAGGCGATCGTTGAGAACCCGAATGCTCGCGTGCACATTGTGACGCGAGAGATATCGGGCAGCGTCACTGGGTTCAGCCTGAATTGAGCCGTCCTTTATGGTCAGCACTTCGACTTCCTCCGCCAGCGCAAGCAAAGGCGTGCAGGCTCGCATCGTTGCGATGCATGAAGGATGGCCATCCCAGGCCAGCAATGCCCGTTTGATGCTGAAGCCATTGACCTCCTGTGGCGCGGCTAACACCGGAACCCGGGCGTGCATCAGCACCTGACCGACGATCGTCCGCATGTCTGGAAGGGGATAGCTGTCCAATTGCCGGTTGAGGACGACGATGTCCGCAAGCGCGGCCTCCTTCAGGAGGCAGCTTGCTATCTCCCCTGTGATGTCGACCCAGTCCCAACTCACATCCTCTTTGGCGAGGCGAGCGCTGATCTTTGTCTTGTTCCGGGCTTCGCTCTGGCGCTCATCAAGCATGACAGCGGTTTCGCCAAAACCTGCATAAAGATCGCCGGCTATGGCCGGAAATGGCGTGACATCGATGCATTGAAGATGGCCGCCGAGGGCACGGGTCAAATCCAGTGCCGCTTGCAGTCGAGCTTCCTGACCCTCATCATCATGTACCAGGAGAAGAATATTCTTCATCATAGCCTCCTCGACAAAGGCATCAGGTTAAGGCGCGTCATCTATAGCAGGTATGGGGAAACATACTTAGAAGCGGCAGCGTCGCCTTTCTTGCCTCATAAACCGGCCGCCTGCTCCTTTTGTTGACCCAAGGGGAGCCCCGCCGCCGACTTGTCCTCAGCCGCGATGAATCCCTGCCGCATAATGCAGGTTATGGACTTTACCAGTGGTACTGGAACATCATCCTGCCGCGCTCGCTCTTACCAGAGAGATAGAGCACCAGCGCCAATAGCTGCACCGAGGCCAGGCTTTCGGAACACCACCGCGCGTTCGAAAGCCGCAGCTCTCGTTAGGAAAATAGATCGCCATGTCCACGATAGGTCCGCAACCTCAAGTCGAGAGCACATCCCCGCCCGTTCCCCGCGACCTGAAACATGTGTCGCTGAAGGAGGATATGGAGGTGCAATATTGGTCTCAGCGTTTTCAGACATCTCGGCGCCAATTGGAGGAAGCGGTGGAAAAGGTCGGCCATAGCGTTAATGCGGTAGCCGACTATATCGGCCGAAACCGCTGACGTGCCATGAACCGCATCGACCCGCCACTGCCCCGTAACACAAGACGGGCGGATTGCCTTGAATCGGCGATTTTTCCCGCCGATAGCCGACATGCCTGCTTCTACAAAGCCCTGCCCCTATCAGGTAGACGTCCCGCCCGCTCATTAGTCGCAGACGGGGCATTCCCGGAGTTGACGGGCTAGCTTTCCAACATTTCGCGGATGCGAGCGGAGAGCATTTCGATCTGAAATGGCTTGGTGATCATCTGCATGTTGTTGGATAGGAAGCCGCCCCGCACGGCGGCCCCTTCCGCATAGCCCGTCACAAACAGGATGGGCAGGTCGGGCAAATGCGCTCGCGCGATTTCCGCCAATTGCCGCCCGTTCATTCCCGGCAAGCCAACATCGGAGATCAGAAGGTCGAAACGCCGCCCGGACTCCAATATGCGCACCGCCTGCTGTCCGTCGGCGGCCTCGGTCGCCTTGTAGCCCAATTCCTCAAGCACATCGCGCACGAGGAGCCGGACGGAGTCATCATCCTCGACCAGTAGCACCGACTGGCCGTCGCCATGATGAATGGCAGCATGTTCGACGGATTCGATTTCAACTTGTTGTTCCGCGACCGGCAGGAATATCCTGACCACCGTCCCTTCGCCCACCGTCGAATTGATGCGCACCAGGCCATTCGACTGCTTGGCGAAACCATAGACCATCGACAGGCCGAGACCCGTGCCCTGCCCGATCGGTTTGGTCGTGAAGAAGGGATCGAACACCTTGTCCAGTGTATCGTCATCGATGCCGACGCCGGTGTCAGACACCCCAACCATGATATAGCGGCCCGGCGTGATGCCTGGATTGCGCGCGCAACACTCCGCATCCAGCTCCACCTCTTCACATGACAGCGTCAGTCGGCCGCCGTCAGGCATCGCGTCGCGGGCATTGATCGCAAGGTTGATGATCGCGCTTTCCAGCTGATTGGCGTCCACCAGCGCCGTCGGCAACGGGGGGGAGGAAAGGATTTCCACCTCGATCGATTCATTCATGGTGCGGCGAAGCAGGTCCTCCAGCGAATGAATGAGCTTGCAGACGTCGGTGGGGCGGCTGTCGAGCGATTGACGCCGGGAAAAGGCGAGCAATCGGGACGTCAGCGCCGCCGCGCGCTGCGCCGACGTGCTGGCGGCATCCATGAAGCGATCAAGGTCGTCCAGTCGGCCACTGGAAATCCGACGCTTCAGGATGTCGATGGCTCCAATGATGCCCGTCAGCATATTGTTGAAGTCATGCGCGATCCCGCCGGTCAATTGACCGACCGCCTCCATCTTCTGCGCCTGGCGCAACGCTTCCTCGGCCCGGGCGCGTTCTTCCGCCTCGGCTTCCAATCGCAGCAGCGCCTCCCGCAATTCGCGCGTGCGGGCATCAACCTCCTGCTCCAGCCGCTGGGCCGCCTCCGCGAGCGCCTGCTGGCTCCTCTTCTGCTCGTCTATATCGACAATCACTGAAATCGAGCCGGTGACCCGTGAGTTGCCGGGGTCGAGTAACGGCACGCCGCTTACCCGGGTCCAGACCGAAGGACCTTCTGTCGGGTGATGCAGAAACTCGATTCCCCGCACCTGCTCGCCCTTCAGAGCGCGCATCGTCGCGAAGCGATCCCGCGTGATACGGCTTCCATCCTCTTCATAGCCTTCCCACCGGTCCTCCCCGTCAGGCAGCCGGGCGGGGATGTCTCCGCTGGGCAGGAAGCGGCGGAATGCGGGGTTGGAAAGCAGTGTGCTGCCGTCGGTGTTTATGAACGCTACGCCGACCGGAAGATTTTCGAGCAATGTATTGAGGCGGCCGCGTTCTGCATCGATGGCCGCGAACTGGTCGCGGATCTGCAATTGTTTCTGCCGGGCCCTTATGCCCAACGCGACAGCGCTGATCAGTGATTCCCCGCTGACCGGGCGTTCCAGCAGGATGACGCTGAGCGCGTTATCGGGCAGTCGGCGTCTGATGGCCTCGCTGGAAGCAAAACGGCCCGCCTGCCGTCCGGCGAGCAGTATGAAGGGAACATCCGACCATGCAGGCTGCGCATCCAGCGCGCGGTGCAGGGGGCCAAGGTCAGTGAACAACGCTTCTTCCGTGACCAGCGCCACGCCCGTCTGCTCATCGATCGCGTCGGCCACCTCCGTCAAGGTGGGGCAGATTTGGACCCGATGCCCCTCCCCCCGCAGCAGCCGTGTTACGCTGTCCGCGTCGCTGCCATAAGGCGCGCTGACGATGACCCGGAGGGTTGAGGATGTGGCGGCCTTATGCACGGCCGTCGCGATCCTCCATCAGTGGTGTGGAAGCTCCCAGATATTCCGGCGTTCCGGTCAACACGCCCCTGAAATCGGAGAGCGGCGCGCCGACCCGAACGCCATGGGCGTCGATCCTGAATTCGCGGATGGAGTCTTCATGCGCGCCGCTGCGGTGCTTGATGACCGACAATGCCTTCCGGATGCGCCCCTCTGCCTCGAAAAAGCGCAGTAGGATGACGATGTCCGCGATGTAGGACACATTCAGCTCATCCGTTCGCATCGACCCGAAGAAACCCTGCTGTGGATTGACAAGCAAGGTCACGACGCCCCGGTGGCTGAGGTAAGACAGAAGTTCGTGCAATTGCAGGATCAGCTGCTGTTCCTGAGGCATGGCGGCCAGATAGCCGTTGAGGCTGTCGATCAGGATGATGCGTGAATTTCGCTCCTCCACTTCCTGCCTGACCATGGCGGCGAATTCGCCGGGCGCGACCTCTGCCGGATCGATCTGGCGGATGACAAGGCGGCCATCGTCCATCAAAGCCTGCAGGTCCGTTCCGAACAATCGCGCCCGGGTAATGAGCGTTCCAATGCGCTCATCAAATTCGTATATCACCGCATTTTCGCCGCGTTCGCAGGCGGCGATGACATATTGCAGGGCCAGCGTCGTTTTGCCTGCCCCCGCCGGACCAGTGATGAGCGTGCTGGTGCCGCGTTGGGGGCCGCCGTCCAGAATGGCGTCGAGCTCCGGAACCTTGCTGGCAATCGGTTCGCCGACGAACGGCGCATGATGGTCGGACGCGATGAGACGGGGGAATATGTCGATGCCACCCTTCCGGATGATCATGTCGTGATAACCGGCGACGAAATCGACGCCGCGCATCTTCTGGATTTGCATGCGCCGCCGTGCCGCACCGAAATCAAGCGTCAGCCGTTCCAGCGTTATCACTCCATGACAGAGACTATGCAGATGATTGTCGCGGATACCCGCGCCGCCAGTCAGGTCGTCCACCAGCAGAACCGTGGTGTCGATCTGCGCGAAAAACTGTTTGAGGAACAGCAGCTGGCGCCGGTAGCGGAGCGGGTCCTGCGCCAGAAGCCGCAATTCGGACAGGCTGTCGAACACGATGCGACGGGGTTTCAACCGTTGCACCTCTTCCCGGATCAGTTCGATGGTGCCGCCCAGTTCCATTTCCCAGCTATGCAGGATCGATTGGTCCCGTCCTATGCCCAGCACTGAATCGGCAGAAGCAAGTTCGAAGAGGTTGACGTTGTTCAGGTCCCAGCCGTGCGAGGCAGCGACGACCGATAATTCTTCGCTGGTTTCCGACAGCGTCACGTAGAGGACTGGCTCGCCCGCCGCCACGCCTTCAAGCAGGAATTGGAGCGCGAGCGTCGTCTTTCCCGATCCGGGAGCGCCTTCGAGGAGATATAGTCTTTGGGCAGGCAGACCTCCGCCCAACACCAGATCGAGCCCTGAATTGCCCGTCGAAACGCGATCAAAAATTCCTGTCATTCAACCATGCCTCCGTCAGCACGGCCGTCAGCATATCGATCAAAGTCAGAAAATCTATCGCCTGCCAAGGCAGGATCAGACGCACCGCACCGCAAAATCATCAAGCTATAACGCCGCAATATCCTGGCGGTTGCATCTTCATTGCAATGGCTTAACGACCGGGCGCATCGTGGGGCGCAGAAATTGCCTCGGTGCCATCGGGGTGGGTGTCGGCCAAATTCACTCCGCGCTGCTTCCTTGCAGCGGCGACGGCGCTGGATCATAGGCGGCTGACACAAGCGGTGCTGATCGGAATAGTAGTGTGACCCAATCCTGCGATCTTGCGATCCGAATACGGCGCGCGGCATTCAACCGGGCGTTGGCGGAGATGGACCTGAGCGCGATAGGCCCGCTGCTGTCACCCGCCGCGATACTGGTGACCGGCAGTGACAGCGGGGTGATCAGCGGCCGGAAGGCGCAGCTAATGGCATGGAAGCGCGAGTTCGCGTCGGCCGAGCGCACCATCTATGTCCGGATGCCCACCAGCATCACCGTCTCGCCGATCGAACCGATCGCGATGGAACAGGGCGAATGGAAGGGTGTGGCAGCGGACGCGCAGGAGCCGACCGCGTCCGGCATCTACAGTGCGAAATGGCGCAAGCTTCGGGACGAGTGGCTGATCGAGGCGGAAATCTTCGTGACGCTCGCCTGATGTTGGTTGGCCCGGCGGACAAGGCCGGGCCAGCCGAAAGTCGTCAGTCTAGAGCCTTCGCCATGATCCGGCCAAGCCGTTCGGCAAAGGCGCGCGGATCGGTGGGCAATTCGCCATCGGCAATCCGGGCCTCGTCCAATAGCAGCCAGGCGGCATCTTCGCGTAGGCTATTATCGTCCTGGAGGTTGCTCAGCCGGACGATCAGGCTGTGGCGCGGGTTGAGTTCTAGCACAGGAGCCGAAGCCCCGCCGCCGCGACCGGCGGCCGCCAGCAGCTTTTCCAGCTGGCGATCCATGCCATGTTCGGCCGCGACGAGGCAGACCGGGCTTTCGGTCAGCCGTTCGGACACGCGGACATCGGATAGCTGATCCTTCAACAGATCTTTGGCGAAATCGATGAAGCTGCTGACTTCTTCCGAAGCGGCGGGCGCTGCCGTCTCGCCTTCGGGCAGGGGCACGAGGCTGAGGTCGGCAAGGCCCTGCGTCACCGATTTGAAGGGCTTGCCATCATAATCGACTCCGGCGGTGACCCAGAAGCTGTCCACCTGATCAGTAAGCAGCAGCACCTCAATGCCGCGCGCGCGGAAACCTTCCAGCTGCGGCGAGGACGCAAGGCGGTCAAGATCGGAGCCGGTGGCGTAGTAGATCGCCGTCTGGTTCTCCTTCATGCCCTCGGCATAATCCTTCAGAGAGCGCCAGCTATCGGTCGAAGCAGTGGATTTGAAGCGGGCCAGGCCGAGCAACTGCTCGCGGCGGGCGAAGTCCTCGTACAGCCCTTCCTTCAGCACCGCGCCGAAATTGTCCCAGAATTTGATGTATGCCTCGCCGTCGTTGGCGGAGAGCTTTTCCAGTTCGGTGAGGATGCGATTGCTGACGCCTTTCTGGATCGCCGCCAGAACGGGGCTTTGCTGGATCATTTCGCGCGACACGTTGAGCGGCAGGTCGCTGGAATCGACCAAGCCGCGCACGAAGCGCAGGTAGCGCGGCAATATCTCGGCCTCGTCGGTGATGAAGACGCGGCGGACGTAGAGCTTCATGCGGCCGGCGCGATCGGGATCGAACAGGTCGAACGGCTTCATTTCGGGGATGAAGGCCAGCACGGAATATTCGTGCAGACCCTCGGCCCGATAGTGCAGCGTCAGCGCGGGCTGGTCGAACTGACCAGCGACGCTGCGGTAGAAGTCGGTATATTCCTCCGCGCTGATCTCGCTCTTGGGCTTCGTCCAGAGCGCCGCGCCATCCGCGATCTGCTCGGGTTCGGCATCGGGCTTTTCCTTGAGGAAGATCGGCACGGGCACATGGCCGGACTGATCCTTGATGATCTGCTGGACGCGATAGCGTTCGGTGTAGGACGCGGCGTCTTCCTTAAGATGCAGGATGACGCGGGTGCCGTGGTCCGGCGCTTCGGCTGTTTCGGCGGGCTGGACGGTATAGGTGCCAAGGCCATTCGATGACCAGCGCGCCGCCTGGTCCGAGCCTGCGCGGCGGGACAGGACGTCGACGCGATCGGCGACCATGAAGGCGGAATAGAAGCCGACGCCGAATTGGCCGATCAGCTGCGTGCCTTCCGCGTCCTTGGCGCTGGCGACGCGTTCCATGAATGCCTTTGTTCCGGAGCGCGCGATCGTGCCGAGCGCTTCGACAAGCTCGGCCTCGCTCATGCCGATGCCATTATCCTCGATCATGAGCTGGCGCGCTTCGGGATCGAGCGTCACCGTCACTTGCGGGCTGCCGCCAGCGGCGAGCGCGGGATTGCTCAGGCTTTCATAGCGCAGCTTTTCGCAGGCGTCGGCGGCGTTGGAGATGAGTTCACGCAGGAACACATCCTTGTCCGAATAGACCGAGTGAACCATCAGGTGCAGCAATCTGGCTACGTCAGCTTCGAAGGAACGGGTTTCAGGAGCAGCGTCGGTCGGGTTCGTCATGGCGTTTCTTTCATGCCCTCCAATGAATTTGGCCGCCGGACAGATGGCGCGGGGAGCGGCGGGTTTCAAGCTGGATTGGGGTTCAATTCATGAATGAGAAGGTGAATTAATCGCGTTTGGAACGGGGAAAAGCATGTGTAACCAACATATGTATTTGGTTACATAGGATTTGCTGATATAGCCCGGAAATGCTGGATTTTTCTTCCTCGCCGGAGCAGGCGTTTCTTTTGCTGGGGAGGCTTGATGGGCGGCTTGCCAACAGTCCGGCCACCGACATCTGGCTTGCCCGGTCGCGCCTTAAAGGTGCTGCCGCGCTGGCCAGTGTCGCGTCGGTGCCCATTTCCGTCGGAGATTTGCAGGACTGGATTTGCGGGCGGACGCCCCCACCCCGCCATAGCGAGGGGCTGAACGACCCCTTGTCGATCGCGGCGCTGGTTCATTTCGTGCTTTCGGCGAGCGAGGGCGAGCGTGATCCGATCGCGCGGGCGACGCTCAACATATCACGCCAGCTGCTGGACGACAGGAAAGAGGCGGAGATATGGGCATCAGACGATCTGGTGCGCTTTGGCCCGGCCTGGCGGGCGGTTCAGGCGGTTGTGGAGGCCCCCTACCCTTCAACGGGCGTGGAAGAGGTGGCGGGGCGCCTCATCGCGGCGCGGGAGGGCCTGGCGGCTCCCATGAGCGAGGGACAATTGCTGACGACGGCGGATGGACGGCGGCTGCAAATCGATCCCCGACGGCCGGATTTAGGATGGGTGGTGGCGGCCCACATCCCGGCGGCACTAGAGGCGTGCGGGTTGACGGCACGGCGACTGCCTTCCTTCGTTGATCTGCCCCGATTTCCCAGCACGGATATAAGGACGCTGGCGGGGCAGCTGATCGAAATGATCGGGCGACAGGCGGCGCAAGGATTGGCGGAACTTAACCGGCTTGAGGCGCGGCTCAAGAAGCTTCCCCAGGAGCTGCCAGTGACGAAGCGGAGCAAGGCGCCCCTGCTGATGCGGTTGGAACTGGCCTATCCAGGTTTGAGCAAGGTGGCGATCGCGCGGTTGCTCGGCATCTCCCATCAAGGAGCGACCAAATTGGTGTCGCAGCTCGCTTCTTCTCTCCCTTCCAAAAACTAGAAGAATCTCCTTCTGGTTATAGGGTTTAATAGAAGGTTAGAGAGTTACGCTTGCGCCGGATGCGCCAAAAGCGGCGGGGATAGGCGAGTCGGGCGAACCGCGCTGTTCCTGAAAGGTCGGGCTTTCGTTCCCGGAGTGTCGAGGCTGGTGTTCCTGATGTGTCGGGGAAACGTTCCTGAAGGAGCGTTGGCCGTTCCCGGAGTGTCGATGGTGCCCGGATAAGGTGGGGATTTCAGCAGGGATTGAATCAGTTGCATTGGTCGGCCGCTTAATGTCGTTCAAAAGCTGTGGATGAAATGAAGTCGGCAGTAGCTTCGGGAAATCTGCGCCCGAACGCACTGTGGAGCAACCGACACTTCGGGAACGCTTATGCGCTAAAGACCAAAGCCGGAATGACGAGGGGGCCTTTTGGGCCGAAACGTCAAAGGCGGTGACGGTTCTTTTCATGAAAACGGCGCACGAAGCCGATGAAGGCCTTTTGGTAGTTGACCGGCGTGCGTGTCGGGTCAGCGTCGAGCCAGTTGCGGAAATCCTGATGGAGGGACTGATAGTCCCAACCCGGACATTCGGTGCGCAGCGTGGTGAGGGTCGCATCGGTGAGTTCGCCAGCGGTCGCGCGGGAGGAAAGGCTGGTGACCGTGCGGCGGATGACATCCCCGGCGTCGAGCAAGGAATGCGGGTCGGGTGCCGGACTCTTGCTGGGGGACGCTTTCGCGCCGGTCAGAGCCGCGACCTTGGGTGGGATGCCGACCTTCGCAGGCGGGACGTCGTTTGAGGCGCGCGGGGCTTCGGCCGACCGGCGGCTCATGCGTAGCGATGGCTCGCGCTTACCCTGGGGCTGTTCGAGCAATAATGTGTAGCCGGGCAATGGGTCGCGTTCGGCGATCTTGGCGATCTCGAACTTGAAGCGGCGATAGGCGCCTTCTGCCCCTGATTTTTCAAACAGGGTTGGCATGGAGATGGAGAAGCCCCCCTCCCCTGCCCCGCCAGCATGTTTGCGCGCGACCTTGTACAGCCAGCGTTCGCGCCCGCCCGTCAGGTCGAAATAGGCGCGATCGATGGACAGGACACCGCCCTGCATCAATACGCCTTCGTAGAACCAGTTGCTAAGTTCAATCGTCATGCCGCGAGAGCGTTCGGTGCGTTCATCGACAAGCTGGGTCCAGCCATCGAGCCAGCTGAAGGTCGCTTCGCGGCGGTTTTCGGCGCGGATGTTGGTCTTGATCGTGGTGGACACCAGACGGTCGAGCGACTGGCCGAGCAGTTCATAGGCGCGGCCGGTGGTCGGACGATGGATGGCGCGCAACAGGTCATAAGGCATGAGGTGCAGTTTGCGCGGAACGTCATTGATGCCGCGCCGGGCCATGTCGGCCAGAACCGAGGCGCAATAGATGAGGATGTCGGCGTCCCAGATGGTCGCCATGCCGTAATCGGGATTGGCGGACACATGGACCCAGGCTTTGCCGTCGGGGGAGGTGTAATCGATCGGTTTGACGCGCTTCGACTTGGCGAGGCTGAAGAAGGGGCGCTCCATCATCTCGCGCTGGTCGCGCAGCGGCATGTCCGCGATATAGGGGAGGAACAGCTCAAACTGATCGGTAAGCTCGGCCTTGCCGGTGCGCGTCATGGGCGGCTCCTTGGCAAGGGCAGGGTGGCGAGGGTGTTTCCCCGGGGAAACGGGGATGGAATTAGTGCGAAAGAATGAAGTCTGCGGGAGGAGAGGGGAGGGTGGCCCAATCCGGACCTTTCCTGTTTCCCCGGGGAAACAACGCGTGACATCAGGGCGGGCAAGATGCCCGTCCCCTGTGTCGCGATGCTGTTGTGCCCCCCCGAGCCTGTCACTGCTGTAGACCCATTCCCTGCCGCTCAAGATGTTCGAGCGTGTCGCGGAGCGCGGTTGCCAGTGTGGCCATGTCCGCCCCCGAGCCTGCGTGGAAGCGGATGGTGATGCCCTGGCGGTTGACCGACTGCACGGTGAGGGCGGGGCGGCCGTAGCGCGTGGTCCAGGTGAAGGGCTCTTCCTTCGGTTCCGACACGGCTACGCGCGGCGCGTCGAGCAGGCGCTTCAATACTTCGGCAGCGGGGAGGGGCGGTGCGCCCGCGTAACGGCGTTCCCGTTGTGTCGTGATGAGCCGCGCGGCCTCTGCATTGATGGCCGGGGCAGCAGCAGGATCATCCAACGCTTGTGCCAGCGGATAGGCGGGCTTTAGCTGGACGTCGCCAGGCGAAGGGAAGGCGTCGATGATGTAGTCAGGAATGCCCGCAACCTTGATCATCTTACTGAGCCAGCCCTTGGAGAGCTTTAGCCGTTCGGCCATGCGTGTGAGGTGGCTGCCATAATGGGCGCCCAGCGCTTCGGCATAGTTGCGTGCGCGCTCCAGATCGGTGACGTCCTTGCGCGCGCGGTTTTCGAGGTCTGCGAGGCGGAAGGCCGCTTCATCGTCCAACTGGGCGACTTGCGCCACGAACATCATGTCGGGATAGCTGTGCGCCCGCAGCCAGCTGATCGAGAAATGGCGGCGCGTGCCCGCGATCACTTCATAATCATGGTCCGGATCGCCTTCGACACGGCGGATGACGGCGGGCACTTTTTGCCCGCCCTCCGCGATGATTGAGTCGATCAGTTCGCGGCAATTGTCCTCAGTCAGATGGGAATAGAGCCGGGCGTTGCCGCGCCAGATACGAACCTTTGCCGGATCGAGCAGCAATTGCGTGACCTGCCGCACCTCACCTGAGGCGAGCCGGGCAAGCGCGGTTTCGCGGCCGAGCAGCGTTACGCCGCGCGCGCGTTCGGGGCGAGCCGGGGCAGGGGAGGGGGAC
>CAMPIM010000063.1 GCA_946886365.1 uncultured Novosphingobium sp. | reverse complement strand
GCAAAAAGCCCCTCCCCGCGCCCATCGCCGCATGGGTCGAAAAGGAAATCGGCACTCGCGCAGCGGGCGAGGCGGAATGGTCCGCCGACGAAATCTACCTCGCCCTCCCCCGCCCCGGCGGCGACGGCTGGGTCTCCATCGACCGGCAGAGCGGCGCAGTGACCAGCGAAAGCACCAGCCGCGGCTGGATCAGCTATTTGAACGACCTCCACAAGGGCCGCAACACCGGCACCGTCTGGAAATGGTTCATCGACATCTTCGCCGTCGCTTGTTTCGTTTTCGCAACGACCGGCCTCCTCCTCCTACAGCACCACGCCGCCAAGCGCCCCAGCACCTGGCCCATCGTCGGAGCAGGCCTCATCATCCCAACCGTTTTAATTCTCCTTTTCCTTCATTAATTCAGGGGACCAGCAGCACATGCAAAGCCGCTACAAACTCATCCTCGGCAGCAGCGCCGCCTTCGGCGCGGCAGCAATCCCCGCCACCGCCCAGACGCTCAACGTCAACGTCACCATCCCGCGCCTCTCCGTCGCGGAATATCACCGTCCCTACGTCGCCATCTGGCTGGAAAAGGAAGGCGCCACCCCCCGCACCCTGTCGGTCTGGTATGATGTCGACAAGGCGAAGGGCGAAGGCACCAAATGGCTCCGCGACCTGCGCCAATGGTGGCGCGTCTCCGGCCGATCGCTGAAAGTCCCCGCCGACGGCATCACCGGAGCAACCCGCGCTCCGGGTGACCAGAAGGTCGCCTTCACGCCAGGCAAAGGCCCGCTCGGGCAACTCGCACCCGGCAACTACACGCTGGTCGTAGAGGCGGCGCGCGAAGTCGGCGGCCGCGAACTGCTACGCTTGCCTTTCAGCTGGCCAGCAAAGCCAGGCACCGTGGTCCGCGCAAAGGGCAACAATGAATTGGGGCAGGTCAGCCTCAGCGTCAGCGTCAGCAAATAAGGGGACTGTCATGAAAGCCAAATATCTGATCGCAGCAACCCTCGCCGCGCTGATGACCACCAGCGCTGCCCAGGCCCACCGTCAGTGGATGCTCCCGTCATCGACCACCCTGTCCGGCACGGACAGCTGGGTCACCGTTGACGCCGCGGTGTCAAACGACCTCTTCTACTTCGAACATATGCCCATGCGCACCGACGCGGTCGCAGTGACGCAGCCCGATGGCTCGGCTGGCCAAATAGAAAACGCCGCGACCGGCAAGTATCGCTCCACCTTCGATGTTCACCTGACGCAGCCCGGCACATACCGCGTCGCCAGCGTCTCGACCGGAATCATGGGCAGCTACACCCTCAACGGCGAAGTAAAGCGCCTGCCCCGGGGCACGACCAAGGAGAAATTGGCCGAAGCAATTCCGGCCGGAGCCACCAACGTCCAGACGGTCGAAGCCACCAACCGAAACGAGATCTTCCTGACACTGGGCGCGCCTACCACTACCATATTCAAGCCGACCGGCGTTGGCATCGAATTGGTGCCCGTCACGCATCCGAATGATTTGGTGGCAGGCGAAGCGGCGACCTTCCAGTTTCTCCTCGATGGAAAGCCCGCTACGGATCTCAAGGTAACGATAATCCCCGGCGGTATTCGCTACCGTGACACCTTAGGCCAGCAGGATCTGGTCACCGGCAAGGACGGAAAAGTTTCGATCAGCTGGCCGCAGCCTGGCATGTACTGGCTGAACGCCACAGTCGGTGGAAATCGCGAAGGCGGCGAAGGCGCTCAGGCGACGTCGCCCGCTACTCCGGCACCACGCCGCGCATCCTATGTCACCACCTTGGAAGTGCTGGCCCCCTGACCGGCGTTCGCATCGCCATTCCTGACATGCCGCCCCCGCAGCTCCCGTCGGCTCAGCGGGGCGGATCGGGATATATTACAGAGCTTTCCGGACCGACCATGGGCACAAGCTGGTCGGCTCGGATCGTCGACGCTCCACCCGGTTGCGAGAGCGCAATTGATGACGCACTTTCTCGCGTCATCGCCCAGATGAGCAACTGGGAAGCACATTCCGACATCAGCCGCTTCAATGCACTGCCGATCGGGACTTGGGCAACGCTGCCGTCAGACATGATGACAGTCCTGAAGGCCGGGTTGACCATGGCGCGCCTGTCTGGTGGCGCATTTGATCCGGCAATTGGACAGATGGTCGAACGCTGGGGTTTCGGCCCGTCGGGCATAACAGGCCCGGAAATAGTGCCCGCGCATCCTGCACCCTGGACCATGGTCGAGATCGCGGATCAGAGCGCCCGCCGCCTTGCTGACGTGAAGTTGGACTTTTCCGGAATCGCGAAGGGTTTCGCAGTCGATGCAGTTTCAGAAGCTCTCCGCGATCTGGGCGCTCGCGAATTCCTGGTCGAAATCGGCGGAGAGCTGCGCGGCGATGGCCTCAAGCCCGATCATCAGCCCTGGTGGGTTGATGTCGAGGCGCCGCCGGGGCTCACAGTGCCTACCCTCCGCATCGCCTTGTGCGACCTGTCTGTAGCCACTTCGGGCGATTATGTGCGCTTCCAGACCAAGGACGGCGCTAACCTGTCTCACAGCATCGATCCGACAACCGGCAGACCCATCACCAATGATGTCGCGTCGGTTACAGTCCTGCACGAAAGCACGATGCTGGCAGATGCCTGGGCGACTGCAATCACGATCTTGGGGCATGAACGCGGCATGGCGTTGGCGACACGTCACGATATTGCCGCACGCCTCATTCTCCGCATCGAAGACTGCGCCAAGGAATATATGACGCCTGCTCTAGCCTCGATGCTCGATTAGGCCAGCCAGCCGTTTCAGGCGTCTGCCCACCGCCGTAGCAGATTGTGATAGACGCCCGTCAAGCGGATCACCTGGGCATTGTCATGGCCAAGATCGACCGCCAGAGCCTGTATGCTGCTGTCCAGGTCGAACATCATCTGACGCGCAGCATCGTCCCGAACCATCGACTGCAACCAGAAAAAGCTGGCGATCCGTCGCCCGCGCGTCACCGGCTCAACGCGATGAAGCGACGACGAAGGGTATAAAACCGCATGGCCCGCTGGTAGCTTCACCCGCTGCACACCGAAATTCGTCTCGACGGTCAATTCGCCGCCATCATAGCGTTGCGGGTCTTCCAGAAAGACGGTCATCGAGAGGTCGGATCGTACCCTGAGCCCCGTGCCTGCCTGCACCCGGACGGCATTATCCACATGTACGCCGAACGCCTGTCCGCCTTCATAACTGTTGAACAGCGGCGGGAATATCTTGAGCGGGAGTGCAGCAGCGATAAGTAGTGGCGAGCGTCCCAATGCTTCTAAAATGATTTGCCCCGCCTGCCGCGCCTCGGGCGCGTCCTCGGGAAGCTGCATGTTGCGCTTGGCAAGTGCCGACTGATGACCTGACGTCACATTGCCGTCGACCCATTGCGCAGCGTCTATGAGCGTCCGGACGCCCTGCACAGTGGCAAGATCGAGCAGGTCGGGGATAACGGTCAGCATATCAGAAACTCTATCAGCGCCGGTTGTTCACGTATCTGCGCTGCGCAGGACGAAGGGGATTTCAACTACGCCCTTAACCCGCACCGGCTGGCCGTCCCGGACCATCGGCTTCCACCGCCAGCCTCGCACCGCTTCGCGCGCCGCAGCGTCCAGACGGGGAAAGCCGCTGCTCTGTGCTATAGTCAGGCTTTCCACAGCCCCATCGACGCCCAGCGTCAGGGACAGAATGACAGTTCCCTGCTCACGCTTGCGACGGCTTTCGATCGGATAGCGCGGCGGCTTACCCGCCACCATCTGCGTCGCTAGGTCGCCCCCCTGAACGGTACTCGGCGAGGCAGGAACCGTCGGCGCGGCAAGCACAGGCGCCCGGATTACAACAGGCGTTGGAGGAACCGGGACTGGAGAAGGATCAGGCGTAGTAGCGATCGGCACCGGCGGAACTGGCACTTGAACCAGCGGCGGAGGCGCCACTAACGGAGGCGCAGATGGCGGAGGCGGTGGCGTCTCCGCAGCGGGCGGCGGTGGAGGCGGCATCAAGTTCACGACCGACAGGCGGGCTTCGCGGACGTGCTGAATATGTTGTCGGGCGTGAATGAGCGCGAAGATCAAAACACCGTGAATGAGGATGATGAGCAAGATCGTGGGCAAATTGATCTGGCGTCGTTCACCATAGCGCGAAGCATCGGCTGCCGGAACCTCCGGCACCTGGCTGCTGGGAGATGGTGTCGGGCTAAGTGGCGGAGAAACGGAAGATGCAGCATCATCTGCAATGTACCGTTCCGCTGCATCGAACATGCCACTTTCCCTTTCACGGCGATTCCCCGCAGAACAGGCACATAACGCCGGTCCTAATGCGAATCAATTGCACCCCTCTTATTTCTTCAGCAACGGGCGGATGGCGATCCGAGGAGGAGTGCATCGCCATCCGCCTTTCCCCCGGCAAGGGACGATGCCGGGGGAGGGTGGTCATTAGAAAGTGTAGTTCAGGCTCAGCACTGCGGATCGGGTCGCTGCGGGCTGCGCCCAGCTGCCGTTCACATTGTTGCGCACAGTCGTCACATACTTCTCGTTGGTGAAGTTCTGGACGTTGAGCTGCGCCTTAAGATTTTCGGTGATCGGGTAGTTCGCCATGAACCGATGGATGGTGTAGCTCGGCACATGATAGCCGACATAGTTGCCTGCCACGAGCTGCGCCAGCGTCGGCTGGTTCAGCAGAAACTTACCCTGGTAGGTTATGCCGTAACCCAGTTCCAGACCGAAGCCGAAGCGATAGGTGGTGAACAGGCTGCCTGAATGCTTGGGAGTATTCGTAAGCGAATAGCCACGAGTGGGATCAAGGAAATCGGCGTTGTTGGCGCAATTGCCTGCCGTCGTGCTGGTCGATCCCGGATTGTCAAGGCAGAAGTCGGACACGCCCTGCCGGATCTTGCTCTTCAGATACATGTAGTTAGCGGAAATCGTCCAGTTGCTGGTGATATTGCCCGATGCGCCCAACGAAATGCCCTCAACCCGCTGGTGACCATCGGTCGCCTGATCGGGAAGGAGGACATTGCCCGACACCACCTTGATCTGGTTACGATCGTTGCGGAAGGCCGCAGCGGTCAGCAGCAGTTTGGCGTCGAACAGGTCAGCCTTGACGCCGATCTCGTAGTTCTTGGTCGTTTCCGGCTTCACGTTGCAGGTCCCGCCCCCGGTGCCCGTGTCGATGGCGCAGGAGCCGTCAACCGACGCCTTCGAAGGCAGCTTCGAATTGCCATAGGCGACATAGAGGCTGGTATTGGACGTGGGCTTCACGACCAGACCAACCCGATAGGACAAGAGGTTATCGTCAAATTTCGCCGGGGCCGATACGCCGGTCGGGTTACCCAGGGTGGCAGAACCAGCAACCGTATCCAAGCTAACGTTCTTGCTGCTTCCCTTCACCTTCTCATAACGGATACCGCCGTTGAGTTCGAGCCAATCCGTGAACTTCATCGCATCGAACAGATAGGCGGCGTAACTTGTCTGCTCACCCAACGCCCTCGTCGCCCGGATGAAGTTGATGGGGCCGACATAGTTGTTGCTGCCATAGACGAAGCCTGCCGGACCCTGCACCACTTCACCGGGGTTGGAGATGCTGACGAGCGGATAGGAGGTCGCGAACGGGTTTGTGCCATCGGCCGCACGCAAGCTGTTTCCGGCAAGCTGGTTATATTTTTCCCACAATGCAGACGCACCGAGGACCAGCGTGTGTTCAATCCCGCCCGTCGCGAAATCTGCGCTGAGATCAATCTGGTTATAGGCAGTTTCGTTGTTGATGAAGCGTGTATTGCCTCGCCCGTTGCCGCGGTTTGGCATGAAATAGCCGGGGGCGACCGTTGCCGCACAAGCGGATCCATCAGGTTGTACGCCCGAAGACAGGCAGAAGTCACCTGTCGGCTGGCTGGTGATGGTATTCTGGCTGATCTTTTCATATCGCGTCAGGTTACGCACCTTCAAGCTGTCGCTGAACGCATGGCTGAAGATCGCCTGCAACGACTTGGTCTTGCTGTCCTGCTTGTCGATATTGGCAAAGCCATAATAGCCCGAGCGGTCAAACTCATCCAAGATGCCACCCTGCGCCGGATAATAGCGCAGCCCATATTGCGGCATCGCATCGTCATCCAGATACTCGCCCTGCAAGGTCAGGCTGGTCGGACTGTCGATGCCGATCGTGATCGCAGGCGCGATGCCCCAGCGCTTGTAATTTTCGACGTCGCGGCCAGGCACGTCATTTTCATGATACACCGCGTTGATGCGCACCGCGATCAGGTCGTTGATGCGCTTGTTCGCATCCACCGTCGCACGGTAATAATTGTCGGTGCCGATCCCCGCGTTCAGGATCGTCTGGTCATCCGCCAGCGGCCGCTTGGTCACGAGGTTAATCGTACCCGCAACCGAACCGCCGCCGTTCATCACGGAGTTCGCTCCGTTGGTAACTTCGACTTGCTCGATATTATAGACTTCGTTGCGGTTCAGGAATGCGCCCGATCGGACGCCATCGACGGTAACGTCGTTCTTCGCGTCCTGGCCGCGCAGGATGATGCGGTCGCCATAACCGAAACCGCCCTCGCCAGCACCGAAGGTGATGCCTGGCACGGTCGATAACACGTCACGCAAGGTGAGCAGATTCTGCTGCTGGATCGTTTCCTTGTTGATCACTGTGATCGTCTGCGGCGTGTCCAGCAATGGGCGCACATATTTGGGGGACTCCGCGCGTTCGACCTTGATCTCCGAAGCATCGATTGCAGTGTCCGTCACAGTCATCCCGCCAAGCTTGGGTGCGGGTGTACCGTCTTGCGCGTGGGCGGCCGAAGCAAAGGCAATTGCGCTCACGCAGCCAAGCGCCAGGAAAGACGGGATCGATTTGGAACTGCTGGACATCAAACGAAAACCCCTTTTCTCACTAATCGTCAGGGGCCAGCTATTGCGAATTGTTCGCAGAGTCAACGCTATTGCGAATAATTATTATTGTCGGGCACCGCATTAGCGAAGAGCCAGCATCGTATGGCGCTGGCCAAATTAGGCGGGCTTGGAGCCGCCAGCCGCGCAAGATCAATCTGTGCGATCAAGGCATTGAGAGGCAAACTCTCTCGCACAGCGACCGTGCGGAGAGCCTGCCAGAATATGGGTTCAAGACTGATGGCAGTCTGATGCCCCGCAATCGTCACGCTTCGCTTGACGGGAGGTGAGAAGGGCGACCCGGTTGGCGGCGCCGCGCCTTCACTGTGGTCGCCCTGCACCATCAATACATATGCTGCCCGCCGTTGATCGACATCGTGCTCCCCGTGACGAAGCCCGCCTCTTCGCTGCACAAAAAGGCTACGCCGCGTGCGATCTCTTCGGCCTGGCCGAGGCGGCCGACCGGGATCTTGGCAACGATCTTCTCCAGAACCGGAGCAGGCACCGCAGCCACCATGTCGGTGTCGATATAGCCCGGCGCGATCGCGTTGACGGTAACGCCGAACTTCGCCCCTTCCTGCGCCAGTGCCTTGGTAAAACCATGGATGCCGGACTTGGCGGCGGCATAGTTTACCTGCCCATATTGGCCAGCCTGACCGTTGATGGAACCGATATTGACGATCCGCCCCCATGCTCTTTCCCGCATGCCCCCGAAGGTCGCCTTGGCCATGTTGAAACAACCGCCAAGGTTGATGCGCATCACCTCATTCCAGTCGTCGAAGCTCATCTTGGCAAGCACGCCGTCGCGGGTGATGCCCGCGTTATTGACGACGATATCGACGGGCCCCAGCCTTTCGGCGACCGCTGCACAACCGTCCAGACAAGCCTGATGATCTCCCACATCCCAGCGGAAGGCTTCAATGCCTGTCCTCTCCGTGAAGTCCCGCGCCTTTTCATCGTTTCCGGCATAATTGGCCGCGACTTTGCAACCCAGTTGCTTGAGCGCGAGGCTAATCGCTTCTCCGATGCCGCGTGTTCCGCCCGTTACGATGGCAACTCTGTCCATAATCCCCTCCATGTTGAACTGGACGAAACGCTTCCTGAACCCAACCAGCCAGTTCGCGGCCGATCAGTTCGCGGTAAAGAATGATAGCTTCTGGCGATGCGTTCAAACAGCGCAAATGGGTGAACGCCTGGCCTCCAGCCGCCAAAAATTCTTCCTGCCCCCGGATAGCGATTTCCTCCAACGTCTCCAGACAATCGGCCGAAAAACCGGGGGTAAGCACAGCAACGGATCGAACGCCCTGCCCGGGAAGCTCCCGCAACGTCTCATCCGTTGCTGGACCGAGCCATTTCGCTCGCCCGAATCGTGATTGGAACGACAGCCTCACTTCTCTGCCAAGCGCTTCCTGCAGCAGATTAGCGGTGGCACGGCACTGATCATAATAGGGATCACCCAAATCGCGCGTTCGTTCAGGCATTCCATGGAAGCTGGCCACGAGCAGATCCGGTTTGAAGTCCAGTTTAGCCAGTTGGCTTTCGGTCGAACTGCGCAGCGCCTCGATATAGGCTGCTTCCGCAAAATATGGAGGCAATGTGCGGATGGCTGGCTGGGCTCGCAGGTCAGCCAAAGTGGCATAGCAGGCGTCCAGAGCGGTGGCCGTCGTCGCCGCGCAATATTGCGGGTAAAGCGGAGCCAGCAGGACGCGGTCGCATCCGGCGGCGATCATCGCATTCAGCCGTTCGGCGATGGACGGTGATCCATAGCGCATGGCCCAATCCACCATAACCTCCGACCCGGTAATTTTCTGGAGTGCGGCAGCAGTTTCACAAGTATAAACGGCGAGCGGCGACCCCTTGTCTGTCCACACTTCCTGGTAAGCCTTCGCGGACTTGGCCGGGCGCGTAAGAAGGATAGGACCGCGCAATATCGGCTGCCACAGAAGCTGAGGGATTTCCACCACCCGCGGATCAGACAGAAACTCACCCAGATAACGCCGCACGGACGCCGCGTCCGGTGCATCGGGCGTACCGAGATTGATGATAAGGACGCCGATATTTTCCATATTCAATGTCATGTCCGCGTCAAGATCGGCAGCTGGCGGAATCGCTGCCCTGTAACAGTAAAAAGAGCGTTCGCTATGGCCGGAGCAATCGCAGGCGCCCCAATCTCGCTGAGCCCGGCCGGGGGTGCAGTGCTTCGGATCAGTTCCACCGTGACCTCACCTATATCCTGCAACTGAGGAAGGCCCATCCGGGAGATGATCGAGCGCGTGGGCATTCCCTTCGCATAAGGCACCGAAGCACCCATTGCGGAAGCCAGGCCATAAATTATGCCACTTTCCACTTGTTGACGTGCGATGTCCGGATTGACCTGCTCCCCGCCATCTACCGCAGCGATGATCCGCCCAACCTTGAGCCTGCCACCCTCGATCGCTGCCTCGACCATGACGGCGATATAAGCGCCGTCTATGACATGCGCCGCCAGACCTTGACCGCTCCCCTCGATACCTCCCTGCCATCCCCCCATCGATCCGACGGTCGTCAGGCAGTGAGCCAGTCGCGGGTTGCCGCCCAGCATCTGAATGCGGAAAGAGAGCGCCTCAATCGCGGCAAGATGAGCCAGTTCATCAATGAAGCTTTCCGTAAAGAAGGCGCCATGAAGATGAGCATTGCCGCGTGCAAAGCCTAGCGGCAGTCCAACATCGGCGGGGAAATGATCGACCGCCCAATTCGGCAACGCATATGGCAGTTCCATCCCCGCCACAGCGAGGCGGCTGGATGCGTTGGCAGTGTCATGGCTCGGTTCATGCGGCAATTTTCGATCGGCAATCCGTTTCCATGTCTGGGTCATGGCACAGGGAGCCGCCACTTTCGCAAGCCATCCTTCAATCGCGCCGTTGCGGCCGAGCTTTGCCGCCATACGGGCATGGGCAGGAGCACTGGGGCGATCCTGGATCACATCTTCCAGCCTTGACCAGAGCAGTTGGACGGGCCGCCCAACGTCTTTCGCTATCGACGCAGCCTGGACGCCAACCTCAAAATCCATCTTCCGGCCGAAAGAGCCCCCGGCATGCAGGGGGTATAGCACCACCTGTTGCTCAGGCAGATCGAGAGCATCCGCTATCGCGCTACGCGCGAGTGCAGGTGCTTGCGCGGGCATCCATATCTCGGCGAGGCCGTCGGTCACGCGCGCGGTCGCGCAGGGAGGCTCCAGCGCCAGATGCAGCCCCGGGGCAACGGTAAACTCGCTGGCCAGGATGGTGGCGTTGTCGAAAAGTGGCTTGAGATCGCCACGCGAATACAGCCGTCGGCCATCCGAACCCGAAAAGGCCTCTTCAAGCGAAGCATCTATGCTGGCGCTGCTGACTGGCGTGCTCGATAATTCAAAAACCGGATCGCTAAGATCAAGCGCCTTATTGGCGGCCCACCAGTTGGTTGCGACAGCGGCCACCCACCGTTCGGCGCGCACCAGCTTGATAAAGCCGGTAACGGACTTTGCAGCCTGCTCGTTCACCCTTGTGAGCACAGCATCGCCGATTGGCCCCTGCCGGATGGAAGCGAAAACCATGTCCGGCAGCCGGACATCAGCAGCGAAGTTATGGCTGCCATCAATCTTCGAAGGCGTGTCGAGGCGCGGCAAATCCTGTCCGAAGAGCCGGTCAACCTGATCTTGGCGGAACGGCAATATCTCGGGCAGCTCGAATTCCGCTGCTTCAGCCGCTACCTCGCCGATCTTTAACGTGCGCTGGCCGCCATCAGAAATGATGCCGTTCTGAATGTCGCAACTTTCCCATGACACATCCCAGCGCGCCGCAGCAGCCTGACACAAGAGCACGCGCGCGGCGGCACCCGCTTCCTTATAGGCTCTGTGGAACATCGGCACGGACGTCCCCGCGCCGGTCAACATCAAAGCACGCCGCGTCGCATATTGCTCGATCGCCCAATTGCCGGCGCCACCCGCCAGCCTCGACCAGTCGCTCGCAAGCCACTCGCTGGCTAGCAACGTGTTTGCATAGAGCGGACTGATGGGCGCGCTTTGCACACCCACGGTGCGCCAGTCCGCACCCAGTTCATCCGCCAGTATCTGTGGCAGCAGTGTCGTCACGCCCTGCCCCGTCTCGGCTTGCGGCACGACCACGAGTACCCTGCCTGCCTTATCGATCTTCAGAAAGGCATTGAAGACGGTTTCGCCGGGCGCGGTATTCAGATTTGGGCGGTAGCTGCGCGGCCATGCGCCCCAGGCCAGCAGCAGGCCAGCCGACGCTCCAGCGCCTACTAAAAGCGTACGCCGATCAAGCCCCCTTGCCGTGCCTTTATGATTTGCCTGCCTCCGCAGTGCGCGCGTCATGAGGACATTGATAAAGAGGCTTGCGGCAGCTGGAAAGCGCTAAAACGCGTGGACCTGCGGGATATTGAAACGGGGAATGTCGATGGCGGGGCAGCGATCCATGACGACCTTCAATCCGGCAGCCTCCGCGCGCCGAGCGGCCGCCTCATCAATTACCCCCAACTGCATCCACACCGCCTTGGCCCCTGCGGCGATCGCATCGTCCACAGCCTGCCCCGCTACTTCACTGCGACGGAAGATATCCACCATGTCGATTGGAACGCCGATGTCGGCAAGCCGCGCCCAGACAAACTCCCCATGCACATGCTCTCCCGCAATCTGCGGATTGACCGGCAACACGCGATAACCATGGTCCTGCAGGAATTTCATGACGCCATAGCTTGGACGGCCGGGTCGATCAGAGATGCCAACCAAAGCGATGGTCCGCGTTTCCCTTAAAAGGTCGGCAATTTCTTGCGGCAACGTCAGCGGCATGTCCTTGTTTCCTTCTCGGCCATCCTAAAGACGCGGGATGCGATGAACCGTTCCCAAACGCCGCCTTTAGCCCCGCAACCAGGCCGCCACTTTACTCGCGATTGCAAGGAAAGCCTCGCCAGAGGCATCTTCCGTCGCTGCTGGAGGGTCGCCCGCATCCGACCGGCGCCGAATGTCTATCGCCAAAGGAATACGCCCGAGGAAGGGCATGCCCATGGCTGAGCCAGCCGCTTCCGCCCCACCTGCGCCGAAAGGATCGGATATCTCACCGCAATGCGGACAGCTATACCCGGCCATATTCTCCACCAGCCCGATCAACGGCACCTGCGTCTGCTCGAAAAGGCTGACCGCGCGCGTGGCATCGATCAAAGCCAGGTCTTGAGGCGTCGATACGATCACCGCTCCCGCAGGCTTATGCTTTTGCACCATCGAAAGTTGCACATCCCCGGTCCCCGGCGGCATGTCCACGACCAGCACCTCGGTCTCGCCCCAATCGGCATCGATCAGCTGCGAAAGGGCATTGCCCGCCATAGGCCCGCGCCAGGCCAGCGCCTTGCCGGGTTCGACCAGGTGCGCCATCGACAGCATCGGAATGCCTAATGGGCTTTCGACGGGGATCAGATGCTTGTCGCGCGCCTGGGGCTTTTTATCTTCGCTGGCCATCAGTCTGGCCTGCGACGGTCCGTAAATATCGGCGTCCACCAGACCTACCGCAAAACCCATTCGTTTGAGGCCAACGGCAAGATTTGCCGAGAGGGTGGATTTGCCCACTCCGCCCTTGCCGGATGCAACGGCAATGATGCGGAGGGCCTTTCTCTCGGCTGTCATGGCGATCCGCACATCCTGCACCCCTGCCACTGACAGCCCTCCCTCCCTGATCGCCGCAGCGACGGCATCCCGTCGTTCGGGGGAAAGGCCGCCTACATCCAGCGCCAGGCTCATGATTCCATCCTTGATCCGGGGCGTGCTGGCGCGGCCATCGGTCAAGGTCTTCAGGCGGGCGGCGAAACTCTCAAGATCGGTCATGACAGCGCCTCCTAGGCAATAATCGTTGCGAAGGGCACTGTTTTTCGCGACCCACCCTTCCTATAGAGACGGAATGAAGAGATTTTTCGGGTGGATGCCTGGCATCGCTAGCGCAATGGTCCAAGGCCCTTGGGGCGGCAAAAGCGACGGCCCGGGTGGCGATGAAGGTCCGGGCAAGGGAAGCGATGGCGGCCCCCGGAATCCTTGGACGCAACCGGGGAAGGCCCCGGGCGGCAAGGGGCCTTCCGCGATTGAAGAACTGCTGCGCCGCAGTCGGGAAAGCTTCGGCCAGGGCGGTGGGGGCGGGTTTGGCAACCTCCCGCCTCGACCAACCGGAAAGACGCTTTGGCCCGCTGCAGTCGGCATCCTCATCTTGCTGTGGCTCGTGCTCACTTGCTTTCACCGCGTCGGCCCGCAGGAGCGCGGTGTCGTGACGCTGCTCGGCAAATATAGCCGGACCTTGTCGCCGGGGATCAGCTTGACGCTGCCCGCGCCCTTCGAGAATGTAACTACGGTCGATGTGGAGGAAATCCGGGCCATTGATATCGGTTCACCCAGCGCGCAGAGCGAAAATCTGGTACTGACCGGCGACCAGAATATCATCGACCTTGCTTACTCGGTTCGCTGGAATATCCGCAGTCCTGAGCTTTATCTGTTCCAGCTGTCCGACCCTGATGCAACGGTTAGGGAAGTCGCCGAAAGCGCCATGCGATCGGTTGTCGCCAGCGCCAGCCTGGACGACGCGTTGGGCGCGGGCCGTACTGAAATCGAGCAGCAGGTCGAACAGCGGATGCAGGCGATATTGGACGGATACAGGTCCGGTATCCGTGTGCAGGGCGTCGCGATCAAGCAAGCCGATCCGCCGACGGCGGTCAATGACGCGTTCAAGGCGGTTTCTGCGGCGCAACAGACGGCTCAGACCTATTTGAACGAAGCGCGTGCTGCGGCGCAGCAGGTTACCGCCAAGGCTCAAGGCGAGGCTGCGGCATTCGACAAGGTGTATGAGCAATATAAGCTGTCACCCGACGTGACGCGCCGCCGCATGTATTACGAAACCATGGAGGGCGTCCTGTCCAACGTCGATAAGACGATCGTCGAAAGCGGCAATGTCACCCCGTTCCTGCCGCTACCGGAATTGAAGCGGCGTGCGCAGGGAGCGTCCGCTTCTTCCGGCTCCGCCGCTGCGGAAGGGGGCCAATAATGCCGACGCTTATTCGCCATCCCGTCGCTTTGGCGCTATCCGTCATAGCTCTGCTGCTGCTCATCGGCAGCACCGTTGCCATCGTGCCCGAAACCAAGCAGGGCGTGATCGTGCGCTTTGGCGATCCGAAGAAGATCGTGAACCGCTATCGCCCCAACGAAGAGTTCGGCAAGACCGGCGCGGGCGTCATATTACGCTGGCCGTTCATCGATCAGATTGTCTGGATCGACAAGCGCGTCCTGTCGGTCGAAATGGAAAGACAGCAAGTGCTGTCGACGGATCAACTCCGGTTGCAGGTCGACGCCTTCGCGCGTTATCGGATTGTCGATCCGTTGCGCATGTATATTGCGGCAGGGAATGAGGAGCGCGTTTCCGATGCCCTGCGGCCGATCCTGGGTTCGGCGCTTCGGAATGAGCTTGGCAAACGTCCTTTCGCTGCGTTGCTGTCGCCCGAGCGCGGTCAGGTCATGGACAATATTGAGGCCGGTCTCAATCGCGTGGCACGTCAATATGGGGCGCAGATCGTCGATGTACGGATCAAGCGGGCAGACCTGCCCGACGGCGCTCCGCTGGAAAGCGCTTTCACCCGGATGCGAACCGCCCGTGAGCAGGAAGCGCTGACGATCAGGGCTCAGGGCGCGAAGCAGGCGCAGATCATTCGCGCCGAAGCCGATGCGAATGCGGCGCGCATTTATTCGGAAAGCTTTGGCAAGGATCCGCAATTCTACGATTTCTATCGCGCTATGCAAGCCTATAGGCTGACCTTTGCGCCCGATCGGCCGGGCTCGACGACGATGGTGCTGTCGCGCGACAATGAGTTTCTGAAACAGTTTCAAGGCAAGGATCGATAACCGTGGAATGCGGAAGAGGGTTGTAGATCATTTCGGAACCAGTTTCATTCAATGAGGGTTAAGGCTGGGCGGCGCATCCGACTCTACCCAGAGTCCCGCCTTTCCTTCGCCAAAGTTCACGAGAGGACCGTCACGAGTGCGTTACGCTTATGCCCTTACCGGCGCCCTGCTACTTGGTGGCACCGCCATCGCCGTAACCTCCAGCCCGAATGTCGGCGCGCAAGTCGCGCAAAATGAGGGCATGCAGGCCGCCGCGCCAGCAGGTGCCCCTGCCAGCTTGGCCGACATGGTCGAAAAGTTGCAGCCGGCGGTGGTAAATATTTCCACCCGACAGCGCGTCCAGGTTCAAAACCCATTCGCTGGCACGCCCTTTGGCGATCTGTTCGGCCAGGGCCAAAGCGGCAAGCCGCAGACCCGCCAGGCCCAATCTCTCGGTTCGGGGTTCATCATCTCGGCCGATGGCTATATCGTCACCAACAATCACGTGGTGTCCGCAGGCGCCGAAGGCGCGTCGGTGGATGCGATCACGGTTACCCTCACCAATCGCGAGGAATATTCGGCGAAGCTGATCGGCCGTGACCCGGCGACCGACATCGCGGTGCTGAAGATAGAGCCGAAAAAGGCGTTGCCGTTCGTCAAGTTCGGCGACAGCACGAAAGCGCGCGTCGGTGACTGGGTCATCGCCATCGGCAACCCGTTCGCCTTGTCCGGCACTGTCACGGCGGGGATCATCTCGGCGGTACATCGCGGCACCGGCGGCACCTATGACAAGTTCATCCAGACCGATGCGTCGATCAATCAGGGCAATAGCGGCGGCCCGATGTTCGACATGCGCGGCAACGTGATCGGTATCAACAGCCAGATACTTTCGCCCTCTGGCGGCAACGTTGGCATCGGTTTTGCGATTCCGTCCGAACAGGCGGCGCCGATCGTCGATACCTTGCGCAGAGGGCAGAGCGTCAAGCGCGGTTATCTGGGGATCCAGATCAGTCCGCTGGGCGAAGACCTCGCCGATTCTCTGGGTCTTGCGAAAAATCGCGGCGAATTCGTCCAAGGCGTCGAACCGGGCAAGGGCGCCGACCGCGCTGGTATCAAGGCGGGCGACGTCATCGTCAGCGTGGCCGGGCAGGAAGTGACACCGGACCAGAACCTGTCGTCCATCGTCGCATCGCAGCCGATCGGCTCCCGCGTGCCGATCGTTCTGCTCCGCAATGGTCAACGTCAGACCGTAACCGCCATCGTCGGCCAGCGTCCATCTGAGGATGAACTCAACAGCTTCGCCCAGCAGCAAGATGATGACTTCAATCAACAGCAGGATGACCAATCCAGCGGCGGACAGGCGACGCAGCAGTCGTTGGGCATTTCGGCCATTCCGCTCACGCCCAACATCGTTCGCCAGTTGGGCATTGCGGCGGATACGCGTGGAATCGTGATCACGGCGGTGGATTCTTCGACTGACGCAGGAGCAAAGGGCCTGCGCCGGGGCGATGTGATTATCACCGCCAACAACCGGCCCGTAGCTAGCCAGGCAGAGCTGGACGCAGCCGTGCGTCAGGTGTCTTCGCAAGGACGCAATGCCATCCTGTTGCAGGTTCTACGTCGCGGCCAGCCTGCCGTATTCTTGCCTGTGCGCCTGCGGGACAAATAAGCCGACAACAGCGCATCGGACGACCATAGCGGGTCGCGCTTGCCGGAAGTCCTGTCTCACCTTTAAGGTGGCAAGACAGCACTTCCGACGGGCGCGGCCCGCCGCTTTTGGGGAGCATGACGCATGAGCGACGGCATTTTCATCGGTCTTGGCGCGGCGGACAAGGATGGCGGCATTCCACAGACGCTCAACCTGCGCCGGGCCAATCGTCATGGACTGATTGCAGGCGCTACCGGAACTGGCAAAACAGTAACGCTACAAGGTATCGCCGAAAGCTTTTCCGCACTGGGTGTCCCGGTGTTTCTTGCCGACGTAAAGGGTGATCTGTCGGGCATCGCGATGGCTGGTTCACCGACGGCGAAAAACGCCGACAAGCTGGTCGCTCGCGCCAAGGAGATCGGCCTGGAAAATTACAGCTATGCCGACAATCCAGCGATCTTCTGGGACCTTTATGGCGAGCAGGGACATCCAATCCGCACCACGGTCAGCGAAATGGGTCCGCTGCTGCTGGCCCGACTCATGGGCCTGAACGAAACCCAGGAGGGCGTACTCTCCATCGCGTTCAGATATGCCGATGATGAAGGGCTGTTGCTGCTTGATCTCGGCGACCTCCAATCCATGCTGGCCTATTGCGCAGAAAATGCCGACGAATTGTCCAGCCGCTATGGCAATGTGACCAAGGCGAGCGTCGGCACCATCCAACGCCAGTTGCTGCAACTGGACAGCCAGGGCGGCGGCCATTTCTTTGGGGAACCGGCGCTCGACATTCACGACTTCCTGAAAGTGGATGATCAAGGGCGCGGCTATGTCAACATTCTGGCCGCCGACAAACTGATGCAGAGTCCCAAGCTCTACGCGACCTTCCTGCTCTGGCTCCTGAGTGAGCTTTTCGAGACGCTTCCCGAGGTCGGAGACCCGGAAAAGCCTGTTCTGGTTTTCTTCTTTGACGAAGCGCATTTGCTTTTTGACGACGCTCCCAAGGCCCTGACGGACAAGATCGAGCAGGTCGTTCGGCTGATCCGTTCCAAGGGCGTGGGCGTCTACTTCGTGACCCAGAACCCGATCGACATTCCCGAAGACGTGGCGGGACAGCTTGGCAACCGCGTTCAGCATGCGCTGCGCGCGTTCACCCCGCGTGATCAAAAGGCCATAAAAGCCGCAGCCGAGACATTCCGAGTCAATCCGGACCTGGACGTTGAAAGTGCGATCACAGAATTGAAAGTGGGCGAAGCGCTGGTCTCGCTGCTTCAGGAGGATGGCTCGCCCGGCATCGTCCAGCGCACCCTGATCGCTCCGCCCCGTTCACGTTTGGGGCCGGTAGACGCAAAGGAACGGGCGATCATTCAATCCATCTCCCCATGCGCGGGCAAATATGATGACGCGATCGATCGCGAGTCCGCTGAGGAGATATTGGCCGCCCGCGGTCAAGCCGCCGCTGCTGCCTCGCAGGCCGCCAAGGCGAATGCTGAAGCAGACAAGGCCGCCGCCGTGCAAGCAAAATTGGAGGCTAAACAGCGGGAAGCAGAACTCAAGGAGCAGGCAAGGCGCGACGCGGCCTCCGCGCGTGAGGCGGCCAAGCCCTCTGCCCTCGACCGAGCCGTTCAGTCAGCCACCCGTTCGGCTGCCTCTTCGGTCGGGCGGCAGGTTGCCAATGAGCTCGGCCGGGCGGTATTTGGAGGAACCAGCCGCCGCTCCTCGTCAGGCGGCTTGGCGGGACAACTTGTGCGCGGCATATTGGGTAGCCTTTTCAAATAAAGGCCAGCCGCAGAGGAGGCATGATATGCATATCGGTAACATGGCTATTTGCGCCATCAGCCTGACAATTACCTTGCCTGCCCACGCGCAGGATTATCGCGATCTGCACCGTGCGGCCGATGCAGCAATTGTCAGCGATATCGTTCGTGACCGGCAGGAGGAACGTGACGCGAGGCGGCAACCTTATGCCTCTCCTCGATATGGCTCCATCCATAGCGCAGCCGCAGCGCGCAATGCCTGCGCGGCCAAGGCCCGTCAGGAAGCAGGTCCGGGTGCACGCATATTGGGTCGCGTCGAAGCGAGATCCATGTCGACTGGATGGGAGGTCGAAGGAGCGGTCGGCACGGCTGATGACCGCCGGTCTGTTCCCTTTGTTTGCTCGGTTCGCAATGGGTCGGTGAGCGGCATCCTGCTCGACCCCGACCGCTAAAATAACGAGGGGGGACGAAAGCGAGAGTTTCGCGGCTGCAAAAACTGCTTTTGCCATTCTCTACCGCTGTAATTGCGTAATGCGGTGCAGGCGGTAAGGAAATCATATGAAGGCCCCCGCCGACTCCCGTCACCCGCTGCGCTTCGGCGATTTCCGCGCCTATCTGATGGGGCGGCTGGCGGGCGTACTGGCCCAATATGGCATGATGACCGTGCTTGGGTGGCAGGCGTACAATATCGCACGCGAAAGCATGAGCACGTCGGGCGCCGCCGCTCAGCTCGGCCTGATCGGGTTGGCGCAGTTCGTGCCTCTTTTCTTTCTGACCCCGCTTACCGGTTGGGTCGCGGATCATTTCGACCGCCGCGCCATTGCGCGCCTGACCTTGGCACTGCTCATGGCAGCGTCGGGATTGCTGGCTTTTGCAACCTATGAAGGCTGGGTGAGCCTGCCCCTGATTTTTGGCATCGCCGGCGTGGTGGGAATTACGCGCGCGTTCAATGGGCCTGCCTACAGCGCCTTGGCGCCCAACCTAGTGCCGCGCGACGTGCTGCCCAATGCGATCGCGCTGTCCAGCGTTGCATGGCAGGCAGGGATGATCATCGGTCCCGCCTTAGGTGGCTATGTCTACGCCATGACGCCCTGGGGCGCTTATGCTCTTACATCGCTTCTGTTCACGATCGCCCTTTGGGGCATGTTGCTGATCGGCCCAGTCAAACAGCCGCCCCGCGACACAAGCCGTCACCCGGTCCGGCAGATGCTTGACGGCTGGACCTATGTGCGATCGAACCGGCTCGTGCTGGCCACCATCACTCTGGACCTGTTCGCGGTGCTGCTGGCAGGAGCGACGGCGCTTTTGCCTGTCTACGCACGCGACATATTGAAGGTTGGATCGGCGGGGCTGGGACATCTGGCCGCGTCTCCCGCTATCGGAGCGGCCATCGTCGCGCTTTTCTTCTCCTTTCGACCCATGCGATCAGAGGTCGGATTGAAGATGCTGGGCGCCGTCATGATCTTCGGGCTGTCGACGATCCTGTTTGGCGCCACTGCCTTCATTCCCCGCAATATTGCCATGGAGATCGGCATAGGTGCGCTGGTGCTGCTGGGCGCTGCGGACATGGTGTCTGTTTACGTGCGCCAGTCGCTGATCCAGCTTCACACGCCCGATGCGATGCGGGGCCGGGTATCCAGCCTGTCACAACTCACCATCTCGGCGTCGAACGAATTGGGGGAAGCCGAGTCAGGCTTCCTCGCCGCGCTGGTTGGCCCCGTTGCGGCCGTGATTGGCGGCGGGATAGGCGCTATAGTCATCACAATTTTATGGGCGCGGCTCTTTCCCGAATTGCGCCTTGCACGTACCTTTGACCCACCCGACTTAAGGGAGGCCGAGATTAGCCAGGAGAAGGCCAAATGAAAGCTGCCAATATTCTCGAAACCATCGGCAACACGCCGCATATTCAGGTGAGCCGCCTGTTTGCAGACGCGCCTGAGGGCACCGAAGTCTGGATCAAATCGGAACGCTCCAACCCGGGCGGATCGATCAAGGACCGTATCGCGCTTGCGATGATCGAGGCCGCCGAGGAGTCGGGCGATCTGAAACCCGGCGGAACCATCATCGAGCCGACGTCTGGCAATACGGGCGTTGGCCTGGCCATGGTCGCGGCGGTGAAGGGGTACAAGCTCATCCTCGTCATGCCGGAAAGCATGTCGGTGGAGCGGCGCCGGTTGATGCTGGCTTATGGCGCATCCTTTGACCTGACTCCTCGCGAGAAGGGCATGAAGGGCGCGATTGAACGCGCGCTGGAGCTGATCGAGCAAACGCCCAATTCCTGGATGCCGCAACAGTTTGAAAATGCCGCGAATATCGACGTGCATGTTCGCACGACCGCGCAGGAGATCGCGACAGATTTTGCGGACAGCCCGCTTGATGCTCTGATTACCGGGGTCGGCACGGGCGGTCACATCACGGGTGTTGCCGAGGTACTTAAGAAGCTGTGGCCCAATCTGAAGGTCTATGCGGTTGAGCCTACCCTTTCGCCAGTCATCAGCGGTGGACAGCCGGGTCCCCACCCCATTCAAGGTATCGGCGCTGGCTTCATCCCCGCAAACCTGCACACACAGTTGCTGGACGGCGTGATCCAGGTCGATCCGGCCGATGCCAAGGAATATGCCCGCCGCGCGGCGCGAGAGGAAGGCATGCTTGTCGGCATCTCGTCCGGCGCAACACTGGCCGCGATTGCGCAGAAGCTGAAGGAGCTTTCGCCCGGCAGCCGCGTTCTGGGCTTCAACTATGATACTGGTGAACGCTATCTGTCGGTGCCTGACTTCCTGCCCGAATAGGACGGCGCAGGGTCAGGAATGATCGACGCTTCTACCAGCAGCCAGCCACATCGCGCGATGTGGCTGATCTGGCTCCTGCTATTTGCCGGTTTGCCTGCGCTGGTGGCGCGGTGGGATGCACGGGCGCCTGCTGCCGGTGCGGCACGGTCCGCACTGGTGCAGCGCGCGCTGATGAAGCGGCCGACCACCGCGGCACCCGTTGTGCAGCCAGTGGAACTTTACACGCTGGATCGTGATCAGGCTCGGGCGTTCAACGGGGCCGTGCCTTTCTCGCGGCTCCCCAACCCGGCAGCGCGGCCATTTGTGTTAACTGTCTCGGAAAGCGACCTGGCGCGGGCCACGGACTGCCTGGCGGCCTCGCAGCTTTACGAAGCGGGCGATGACGCGGTGGGCGAGCGAGCGGTGGCGCAGGTGGTGCTGAACCGGGTTCGGCACCCCGCTTTCCCCAAAACGGTGTGCGGGGTCGTGTTTCAGGGGCAGGAACGATCGACCGGCTGTCAGTTCACTTTCACCTGCGATGGCGCGCTGGCGCGGACGCCTGGGGAAGAGGCATGGAACAGAGCGCGGGACATCGCGAAGGCTGCGTTGGCGGGCGAGGTGTTCAAGCCCGTCGGCTATGCCACCCATTATCATACGGATTGGGTTGTCCCCTACTGGAGCGGGAGCCTGGACAAGATCACGGCGGTGGGGACGCACCTTTTCTTCCGCTGGCGGGGATGGTGGGGAACGCCGCCCGCTTTCCGGTTGGCGCGGGATAGTGTGGAGCCGGTGATTGCGCGGATCGCCCGACTGTCCATGGCGCATCAGGACGGGAGCAGCGAGGCGCCGGGCGTTCTGGCGCCGGGTGGGAGCAGTCTGGCGGCTTTGACAGCCAAGCCGCAAGAGGCGATCGGCGCGGACTCGCTGGGCCGAATAATGGGCGGCGTTAGGTTGATCGCGATCGCGCGGGGCGCGCGGAGCTTTCTGGTGGAACTTGGCAAGGGGACGGCGCCGGACAACTGGCCGGTGATGGCGCAGACTTTCTGCGCGGGGCGGCCGGAGTGTCGGATCATGGCCTGGCGAGCGGGGAGCGCTCCTACCGGGTTTCCGCTGTCGGGGGATCAGATGGAAAGCATGAGCTTTGCCTATATTCACAATAGCGGGACGGGATTGCAGCGGGCCTTGTGGAATTGTGGGCAGACGGCGCGGGAGAACAAGGGAGAATGCATGCGGCAGCGGGTGCCGGTCGAGCAGGTGAATGTTCCGCCACCGCTGAACGGAGTGCGGCGGAAGGAGCGGTTTGAGACGGTGACGATCGTGCCGCCGGTCAAAGTCATGAATGAAATGGCGAATTGAACGCGTTTTCGGGGGTTTCCTATTTTGGGAGGGGCCTTCCCTGCTC
>CAMPIM010000062.1 GCA_946886365.1 uncultured Novosphingobium sp. | reverse complement strand
CCCCAACCCCTCCCCTGAAGGGGAGGGGCTTTGTGATTCTAGGAATATGCAATGACCAACGCCAAACTCACTTCCCTGATGGCTCGCGGCACCGAATTTCTCGGATGCGAGGTCGCGATCATGTGTGGGGCGATGAGTTGGGTGTCGGAGCGGAACCTGGTCGCGGCCATTTCCAACGCTGGCGGGTTCGGCGTGATCGCCTGTGGGGCGATGACGCCTGAATTGCTGGACAAGGAAATCGCGGCGACGAAGGCGCTGACGAGCAAGCCTTTTGGCGTGAACCTTATCACCATGCACCCGCAACTGTTCGACCTGATCGAAGTGTGCGCGCGTCATGACGTCGGTCATGTCGTGTTGGCAGGTGGCCTGCCGCCCAAGGGCAGCATCGAGGCGATCAAGGCGAAGGGTGCGAAGCTCATTTGCTTTGCCCCGGCGCTGAGCCTCGCGAAGAAGCTGGTTCGGTCGGGCGTGGATGCGCTGGTGATCGAGGGTATGGAAGCGGGCGGTCATATCGGCCCGGTATCGACCAGCGTGCTGGCGCAGGAGATCCTGCCGGAAATGGCGGCGCAGCTTCCCGTGTTCGTTGCTGGCGGGATCGGCCGGGGTGAGTTGATCGCCGGCTATCTGGAAATGGGTGCGGCGGGCGTGCAGCTTGGCACCCGCTTTGCCTGCGCGAGTGAAAGCATCGCGCATCCGAACTTCAAGAAATCCTTCTTCCGCGCATCTGCTCGCGACGCAATTGCGAGTGTGCAGATCGACCCGCGCCTGCCCGTCATCCCCGTGCGTGCGCTCAAGAACAACGGCACGGAGGCATTCACCGCCAAGCAGCGTGAAGTCGCCAACCTGCTGGACAGCGGATCGGTCGACATGGGCGAGGCGCAGTTGCAGATCGAACATTATTGGGCAGGTGCGCTGCGTCGCGCTGTGATTGACGGTGACGTCGAGGGCGGCTCGCTGATGGCGGGCCAGTCGGTCGGCATGGTGACCAAGGAAGAGCCGGTCGCCGAGATCATCGCGCAATTGATGGCCGAGGCGGCGGTGGCGCTGGAGCGGCGTAGCGCCTGAGGCGTGCCCGGTCCCGATATCGGGACGAGCCGAATCTCTTGAGGGACAAAGTGATCCGGGCGGTCATCGCCAGGAACGCGCGGCTTCGCCATGAGTTTTTGCGCAGACATCTATCATAAGGGCTATCGGGTTGCCGCTGCGTGCTGTTTCATGTCGCGTCTGGACAATTGCTTCGGTGGGCGCCTTGGCGCTGGTTGCAGGCTGCTCCACGCCCAAGGCACCGCCCACGCCTCCGCCGCCGGTCGTTCGGACTATCAAGCCGCTGCCGCCGATGGGCGCGGTAGAGGATATGAGCATTCCCGAGGTTGATCCTCAGGGGAAATATCTGACGCCCAATCGCGGGGTGACGGCCAATACGGCGCTTTGGCATGTGCGCATGGCGCTGAATGTCGCTGCGCTGTCCTGCCATGGCGTGAACGAACCGGCGCGGGTGCAATATAATCAGATATTGCGGGTTCATAAGGACGTGCTGCGGGAGGCCAATGCCGCGGTCGATCGCAACTACACCGCCGCTTATGGGAGCGGGGGTCTTCAGTCGCGTGAGTTGCTGAATACGGTCGTGTATAATTTCTTCTCTCTGCCGCCGGTTCAGCCGACCTTCTGCAAGGCCGCGATCGAGGTCGGGGCGAAGGTGCTTGCGATGCCGTCGAGCCAGCTGGTGGGCTACGCTCCGGAGGCGCTGACCGCGCTCGAACAGCCGTTCCAGGAATTTTACGAGGCTTATGCTGACTATCTGCGGCGGTTGGCGGAGTGGCAGTCGCGCTTTGGCGGAACGGTGACGGTGATCGTGTCGCCTACACCTCTGCCGCCGCCTCCCAAGCCGCCTGCGGAAATCGGGGCGGGCTTTGTGCCGCCGCCCGCGCTCCCACAATTGCGTGAGGAAAGCGGGCAGGCTCTGGTGCCGGGCGCGACGTCTGCGCCGCGTGTGGTTGTGCCGACTTTCCCGATTACGCGCTAAGCGGAGGGGTAGGTCGCGGGGGCCTTGGCGGGCAGGGGGAACAGGCGCACGAAGCGTTCCGCCAATGCGTGGTCGCCCTCGACTTGCAGCGCGTCGGCGACGTCGTTGAAGCTGGCTCCGCCATAGACGATGGCGGCCAGGGCGTTTTGATCGCCGCTGAAGAGCACGTCTGCGTCATGGGCTGAGCCGCGATCGATGGTGAAGTCGCCGTCCTTCAACAGCGCGCGAAATTCCTCCTCGCCGAAGCGGAAGCCGATCGTTGCGTTGAGATCGCCAATGCGGCTGCGGTCGATCATCGTGCGCATGGAGAGGACGACCGAGACGTTGCTCATTGGCTGGCCGGGCTGCATAGTGGGTGAGCGGCAGGCCCAGCGGCCGAGGACCTGGAAAAGGATTTCCGACTCGCGGCCCCATTGCGTCAGTTCGTAAATCTGGCTGGCGGCGGGTGGGGGCAGGCGGCGGCGGATGAGGACGCTGGCCGCCTCCAGCTCCTCCAGTCGCTGCGTCAGCACGTTGGCGCTGATTCCGGGCAGGCTGGCGCGCAGATCGGTGAAGCGCTTTGGCCCCAGCATCAATTCCCGCATGATGGGCATGGCCCAGCGGTCCCCGACAAGGTCCAGCGCATGGGCGACTGCACAGCCATCCTGATAGGCGCGCTTTTTCAATTGCGAGTCCTTAGTTATTTTTTATAACTTATATGTTGCAGAAGATAATCTATGGGTCCACAAAGTTCAAGGCGGTGAGTCGAGAGCGACAGTTCCTTGCCGCGAAGCTCAAGGAGATGCGTGATGCCCAATGCCCCCGCGCCCAAGATGATTTTCGTTAACCTGCCGGTGAAGGACTTATCCGCTTCCATCGCCTTTTACGAAGCGGTCGGTGCCGTGCGGAACAATGACTTTGCCGATGACAGCGCGCAGATGGTCAGCTTTTCCGACGCGATCCACGTCATGCTGCTGACGCATGAACGTTTTTCCAGCTTCACGGCGCGGCGCGTTCCCAATGCGCATGAAACGGCGCAGGTGCTACTTGCGCTCAGCGAGGAAAGCCGGGCTGCGGTCGATGCGACGATGGCCAAGGCGCTGGCGGCGGGAGGGACGGAACCCAATCCGTTGCAGGATCATGGCTTCATGTACGGCCGCGATTTCGCCGATCTGGACGGCCATATCTGGGAACTCGCGTGGATGGATGGAGGCGGCCCTGGCTGTGAATCAGCCGGAAACGACGGCCTGACTTCGTCCTGACAGATATAAGGAGAGAGATGATGAGCTATATCGATGGCTTCGTGGTTCCCGTGCCCAAGGGGCAGAAGGAGCGGTATCAGCAGTTTGCCGCCCGTTCCGCGCCCGTTTTTCTGGAACATGGCGCGCTGCGTATGGTTGAGTGCTGGGGCAATGATGTCCCGGTGGGGAAGGTGAATGACTTCCGGACATCCGTGATCGCCGAAGAGGACGAGGATGTCGTCTTTTCCTGGATCGAATGGCCCGACAAGGCGACCCGTGATGCGGGGCAGGAAAAAGCGATGAAGGACCCCCGCATGCAGGAAGATGGGGAGATACCCTTTTCCGGCAAGCGGATGATCTATGGCGGGTTCGACGTGATGCTCGACCAAAAGGCCTGAAACTTCCTTTTAGAGGAGACGGATGATGACCGATCTCACCGGCAAATTCTTCTGGTACGAACTGATGACCAGCGACCCTGACGCAGCGATCGCCTTCTACGGCGACGTGGTAGGCTGGACGGCGCAGCCCTTTGGTGGCGAGCGGACCGACGATCCCTATAATGTCGTGTCCGGCAGCGCGGGTCCGGTGGGTGGCATCATGCGGATTCCGGCCGAAGCGAAGGAATGCGGCATGTCGCCTTGGTGGGGCGGCTATGTCGGATCGGCCGATGTCGATGCGGATGCCGGGCGGTTGAGCGGTGCGGGGGCAAGCGTGAAGCGGCCGCCGGAAGATATTCCCGGCGTTGGCCGCTTTGCCGTGATGAGCGATCCGGGCGGAGCGATCTTCATGCTGCTGAAGGGATCAAGCCCCGATGGCATGGACGCCCCGCCGCCAATGGCGGATGGTCATGTCGGCTGGCACGAGCTTTACAGCGGTGATTTCGATGCAGACCTGGCCTTTTACACGTCCCAGTTCGGCTGGGGGAAGGGCGAGGCGATGGATATGGGGCCGATGGGAAGCTATCAGCTTTTCTCCATGTCCGGCGCCACCGAATTCAACGCCATGGAGGGCGGCATGATGCGCAAGCCCGAGCAAATGCCGGTGCCGCAATGGCTTTTCTACTTCGTCGTGCCCGACATTGATGTGGGCGTTGAGAAGGTGAGGGCAGGCGGCGGCACTGTGCTCAATGGCCCCGCCGAAGTGCCGGGCGGCGCGTGGATCATCCAGGCTACCGACCCGCAGGGCGCGATGTTCGCGCTGGTCGGCATGCGCTCGACCGCAGCGTAAGGAGAGGAACGATGTCCAAGATTTCACCCTGCCTGTGGTTCGATGGGCAGGCCGAGGAAGCTGCGCGCTTCTATGTCTCGGTCTTTGGCGGATCGGTGGATTCGATCAGCCGCTATCCGGATGATGTCCCCAGTCCTGCGCCTTTCAAGGGAGGGGACGTGCTGCTGGTCGAGTTCACCCTGTTCGGGCAAAGCTATCAGGGCCTGAACGGTGGGCCGAAATTTCCGTTTACCGAAGCGGTGTCCTTGTCGGTGTCCTGCGAGGATCAGGCGGAACTGGACCGCTATTTCGATGTGCTGACGGCCGATGGCGGCTCGCCCGGTCCCTGTGGTTGGGTGAAGGACAAATATGGCCTGTCCTGGCAGTTGGTGCCTGAAGAGGTGATGGAGATGCATCGAAAGGGCGGTCCCGGCATTCAGCCGATGACGGCGGTGATGATGACCATGCAAAAGCTGGACCTCGCCCGAATGAAGGCGGCTTATGAGGGAGCGACGGTATGAGCAGCGCGCAACATGAGCTGTCGGTCAGCTGTCACATCGCCGCCCCGCCCGAGATTGTGTGGAAGGTGTGGACGGACCTGAAGGACCAATGGTTTTGCCCCAAGCCGTGGCGGGCCGAGGTGATTGAGGAAGATTTGCGCCCCGGTGGCCGCAGTGCCGTGCGCATGTTCGGCCCCGACGGCGAGGATACCGGGCCGATGGAGGGCATCTTCCTTGAGGTCGTTCCGGGAGAGCGGGTGGTGTCGACCGATGCTTATGCTTCCGGCTGGATACCGCAGGAGCCGTTTCTCACGTCGATCTGGAGCTTTGCGCCAGAGGGAGAGGGGACGCGCTTTACCGCGACGGCGCGGCATTGGAGCGAGGAAGCGCTGAAGCGGCATGAGGAAATGGGGTTTCATCCGGGATGGGATCAGATGGCGCAGCAGTTCAAGGAATTGTGTGAGACTTCGGCGGCGACGGCTTGATGGGGTACTCCTCCCTATCGGGAGATGGGGAGGTGGGCTGATGTTGCGCATTTTCCCCTCCACCGCCTTTGGCGGTCCCCCTCCCCATCTGGCGATGGGGAGGATTTTGGGGGAAGATGCTCGTCTTTTGACGATTTGATGGGGTTCTCCTCAGATTAACCCTGACTTCCTCTTGGAAAGGGGGGCTGCGATCTGTTAGCGCTTTACCATGCCTACGACGCCCGCCGCAGCCGCCCGCCACATCCTCACCAGTTTGCAGGAGGTGATGGCTGCGCGAACGAGCGCGCAGGCCAAGCTGAACAAGGTTGTGGACATTATCGGCCAGGCGCTGTCGAGCGAGGTTTGCTCCATCTATCTGGTGCGCGAGGGGCTGCTGGAACTGTTCGCGACGCGCGGTTTGAAGCAGGAGGCCGTCCACGTCACCCGCATGGCGATGGGCGAGGGTCTGGTCGGTCTGATCGCCACCAATGTGGAAACGCTGAACCTGGACGAAGCCGCGGCGCATCCGGACTATAGCTACCGGCCGGAAACGGGCGAAGAGCTGTTCCATAGCTTTGCCGGCGTGCCGATTGTACGGCGCGAGCGGGCGATCGGCGTATTGTGCGTCCAGCATGTTGAACCGCGCCGTTATGAAGAGGTCGAGATCGAGGCGCTCCAGACGGTGGCCATGGTGCTGTCGGAACTGATCGCCAATGCCGAACTGGCCGACGACGGCCCGGCGGATTCGCGCGTGCAGGATACGGGCACGATCATGTTGCAGGGTTTGCAGCTAGTCATGGGGATGGCGCGGGGCCACGCGGTGTTCCACCAGCCGCGTGTTCATGTCGAACATACGGTCGCGGAGGATACCGAGGCCGAGCGGCAGCGCGTCATTTCGGCCTTCACCAAAATGCGCGAACAGATCGACCGCATGACGGGCGCGGTCGAATTCGGGATGGAGGGCGAGCATCAGGAGGTGCTCGAGACCTACAAGATGTTCGCCTATGACGAAGGCTGGATCCGGCGGATCAATGAGGCGATCGACAGCGGATTGACCGCCGAGGCGGCGATCGAGCGCGTGCAGCAGCGCACCCGCATGCGCATGCGGCAGATTGATGACGCGCTGTTGCAGGATCGGATGCACGATCTGGAGGACATGGCCAACCGGCTGTTGCGGATCGTGTCGGGGCAGTTGGGCACAGCGGCAACCATGGGCCTTAGGCAAGACGCCATCCTGATCGCGCGCAATCTGGGTCCGGCGGAACTGCTGGAATATGACCGGCGTCGGTTGAAAGGCGTGATCCTGGAGGAAGGGTCGCTGACCGCGCACGTCACTATCGTCGCGCGCGCCATGGGCGTGCCGGTGCTGGGGCGCGTGCGCGAAATCCGGCACAAGGTGAATGAGGGCGACCTCATCCTGATGGACGTCGTGTCGAACAACCTGCTGATTCGTCCGACGGCGGACATGGATGAGGCGTTCGAGAACAAGCTGCATGTCACGCAGAAGCGCCGGGCCGAATTTGCCGCGATGCGCGATCTGCCGTCGGTGACGGCGGACGGGCAGCGTATCGAATTGATGGTGAATGCGGGCCTGCGGGAAGACGCGCAGGCGCTGGACCTGGTCGGCGCCGACGGCATCGGGCTGTTCCGGACGGAGTTCCAGTTCCTCGTGTCCGCGACTTTGCCGCAGCGGGAAAAGCAGCAGCGACTTTACAAGGATGTGCTGGACGCGGCGGGCGACCGGCCGGTTATATTCCGCACCGTTGATATCGGTGGTGACAAGGCGCTGCCCTACATGCAGCGCGATGAGGATGAGGAACTGGAGGATAATCCGGCGATGGGCTGGCGCGCGCTGCGGCTGGCGCTGGACCGCGACGGGTTGATGAAGGCGCAGGCGCGCGCGTTGCTGGAAGCATCGGCGGGCAAGGTGCTGAACATCATGTTCCCGATGGTGTCCGAGCCATGGGAATATGAGCAGGCGCGCGCACTGGTGGAGCATCAGCGCGAATGGCTGTTGTCGCAGCGCAAGAAGGTGCCGACGGCGGTGCGTTATGGTGCGATGCTGGAGGTGCCTGCGCTGGCGGAGGTGCTGGACCTGCTGCTGCCGAAGCTCGACTTCCTGTCGATCGGCACCAATGACCTGACGCAATTTCTCTTTGCAGCCGACCGGGCGCATCCCAAGCTGGCGGAGCGATATGACTGGCTGAGCATCGCCATCTTGCGCTTCCTCAGCCGGGTGGTGCGGACTTGCGAGGAATATCAGGTGCCGGTTGGCGTTTGTGGAGAGATGGGCGGGCGGACGCTGGAAGCGATGGCGCTGGTTGGCCTGGGCGTTCGGCGCCTGTCGATTACGCCTGCGTCGGTTGGTCCGGTCAAGGCCATGATCCGGGCTATCGATGCCGCCGAATTGCAGGCGTTGATGCGCAAGCTGCTGGACGACGGGATCGTGGATATTCGTGGCGCGCTGACGCAATGGGCGGATGAGCGGGGCATCGAACTGAATTGAACCGGAAAATGGGTCAGGCACGACCCCGGCGGCGTTGACAATCCCTGTGCCGGAATGAGACAAGACCGGCTTATAAGATCGCGGAGCAGCATGGCAGAACAACCCGAAGTGGAAAGCGGCGCGACGGCGCCGGACGTGCAATTGGGCACTCCGGGCGCAAAGCTGCGCGCGGCGCGTGAGGCGCATGGCCTGTCGATCCAGGACGTGGCGACGCGCACGCGCATTGCGCAACGTCAATTGGAGGCGATCGAGCGGGACGACTATTCTGCGCTTCCGGGAATTCCCTATGCGGTCGGCTTTGCCCGCGCCTATGCCCGCGCGGTCGATCTGGACGAGGTGGCCATTGCCGCCGATGTGCGCCATGCCGTCCATAATTCCGACCTGGGCGCCAATCGCTACGAGGCGTTCGAACCGGCCGATCCGGCCCGTGTGCCGTCGCGCCTGCTTGCCTGGACGGCCGCGGCGATCGTGATTGTGCTGGTGGCTGGCTTCACCATCTGGCGTACGCAGATGCTGACTCCGCCGACAGGGCAGGAGATCGCCGCCGAACAGGCCAAGCCCGCCGTTGCCGCGAAACCGGCGCCGGGCGCGCGTCCCGCCGCGCCGGTGGCGCAGACGGTGGTGTTCACCGCCAATGACGATGTGTGGCTGCGCATTTATGATGAGGCTGGCGACCGGCTGAAAGATGGCCTGATGAAGAAGGGTGAGAGCTTCACCCTGCCTGCTACTGCCCGCAACCCCATGATCCTGACCGGCCGTCCGCAAGCGTTGACAGTTACAGTCGGTGGCAAGCCTATTGCACCGCTTGGCGCACCTGATCGCACGATTTCCGATGTGCCAGTCTCGGCAGCGGCATTGCTGGCGCGGGCTGCTCCGGCGCCTTCTGCTCCGGCCGCTTCGCCTGCCCCTGCGGCTGCCCCATCGGTTACCCCCTCGGCGGTGCAAACGCCTGCCGCGCGGCCCGTGACCGGGAGCGTGGCGCCTGCGATCCCTGCGGAGCCCGCGCCAGCTGCCCCAACCACGGCGGATTAAGGCGTCTCCAATCCCTGTTTGGGTCGCACGTCCTGCTTTACGGCGGCGAATATGGCCTTATGGTTAAGAGCGGGGAGCGCGGCCTTTGCGGGCCGTATCGTCGGTGAATTTAAGTTTTAGTCGGGGATCATCATGCGTTACGCCTTGTTTGCGACAACCGCCCTGCTGCTGGGGGCGCCCGCTATGGTTGCGCTCGCGCCAGCAGCGGCCGCCCAGAATGTGGCGTTGGATGTGCGCGTCGACCGGCTGGAAAAGGAAATGCGCGCAGTACAGCGCAAGGTCTTTCCCGCAGGCGCTCCGCTGGAGGCGGAAATCAATCGCCCGGTGACGCCCACCGTCCCGCCCGGCACGCCGTCATCTTCGCCGGTCGCCGATCTGACGGCGCGCGTGGGCGCACTGGAATCGCAGCTTGCCTCGATGACCGGACAGGTTGAGGAAAACAGCTTCAAGATCCGTCAGCTGGAAGAGGCGTTCAACAAATATAAGGCTGAGGCGCAGAGCCGCGCCGAAGTGGTTGCTCCGCCGCCCGTGCGCCCCGTGGCTCCTGCAGATAATGCAGCCCCGGCCACGCCAAAGCCGGGCACTAATGGTGGTGCGACCGAGGCGCGCAAGGCGGCCGTGGCGGCGATCGAACGGCCATCGACCGGCGATGCGGCGGCCGACGCCTATAGCTATGGCTTTCGTCTGTGGGACGCAAAATTCTATCCCGAGGCGCAGGCGCAACTGAAGGCGACGGTGGATAAATATGGTACTGCGCCGGTCGCGAGCCGCGCTTCGAACCTGCTGGGTCGTGCCTATCTGGACGATGGCAAGCCCGCGCTGGCTTCCGTCGCTTTTTACGACAATTATCAGAAGCGCCCCAAGGGGGATCGCGCCGCCGACAGCCTTGCCTATCTGGGTGAGGCGCTGATCCAGCTCAAGAAGCCCGCCGACGCGTGCAAGGTCTATGCGGAGCTGGAACAGGTCTATGGCACCACCATGTCGGCCAGCCAGCGCGGCATGATGGACAAGGGCCGCGCCAAGGCGAAGTGCAGCTAAGGCACCCGCATGGCCGCGCCGCATCCGGCTCAGCCTGACCTGGAAGCGTTGCTGACGCGGTCGGTTGGTGCGCTGGTGGGGGACGATGCCTCGCTGCGTTTTGGCGTGGCGGTGTCGGGCGGTCCCGACAGTATGGCGTTGCTCGCCATGGCTGCGCATGCCTTCGCGGGCAGGGTGGAAGCGGCCACCGTTGACCATGGATTGAGGCCGGAGTCTGCGGAAGAGGCCGCAATGGTGGGGCAGTGGTGCCATGGCAGCGGCGTCACGCATGCAGTGCTGCATCCGTCCCAGCCTCTTACCGGCAACGTCCAGCAATGGGCGAGAACGCAACGCTATGCGGCGCTGGAGCAATGGAGGGTCGATCGCGGTATCGACTGGATCTTCACCGCGCACCATGCCGATGATCAGCTGGAAACCGTACTGATGCGGCTTAACCGGGGCGCCGGGGTCAATGGTCTGGCCGGAATCCGCGCGCGGCAAGGGCATATATTGCGGCCCCTGCTTGGCGTGCGGCGCGCGCAACTGTTCGACTATTCGCGTGAGCGCGGGCTTCCCTTCGTCAACGATCCTTCCAATGTCGATCCGCGATTTGATCGGGCGGTGATTCGACGGCATCTGAAGGAAGCCGAATGGCTCGACCCGCAAAGTGCCGTCCGCAGTGCGGCGGCGCTGGCGGAGTGCGAGGAAGCGCTGGACTGGACGGTCGAGGATATCGCGGCGGCGCATGTTCGCAGGGAAGGGGGGGCGTGGCTGCTGACCCGCACGGATTTGCCCCGTGAGCTGCTGCGGCGCCTGTTGCTGCGCATCATCGCGGAGGCGGAACCCGGCGCGGAACCGCGAGGGGACACGCTCGATCGGGCCATCGCGGTTGCTATGCGGGGCGGGCAGGCGAGCCTTGGCGGATTACTCCTGAAAGGGGGCGCCGCCTGGAAAGTTCGCGTGGCGCCGCCGCGACGTTGAGTCAGAATCGATCTTGGGCGCACCCCGCCGATGACCGGGATGATGAGTCTCGTCCGAAACGACTTCGAGCATTGAATTGATCGTTACGGAAAGGTTCCACGGATCAACGCGCCAACGCCTCGCTCCATCGAATTGTTGCAGCGCAATGACCTTTCCTTAATAGCCTGCTGGCGTATTGGGGTCGGCACTCAGGCATGGAAAGTCATTTATGTTCGAATTTGCGGCGTTGACCTATGGTGTGCTCGCCAGTGTGATCCTTTCGGCGGCGCAACGTAACCGGAAGCTGGCTCGCCCGCATCCGCCGTTGCTGCTGTATGTCGGATATCTGCTATGCGGTGTGTCGGCGGGCCTGGCCATGATCCTGGCCTACATCGCCCTGTCGCAGTTCGTGGGCGGATAACGTCAGCAGACCGTTGCACCCAACTTGCGATTTTGCCGGAGCATCCTATCTTGCCCGGTGAAAGAGAGTGATGATGAACGACGAGAAGGACCCGCAGGGTAACCCCTGGATCAAGAGCGCGATGATTTGGGCGGGGGTGATTGTCGCTCTGCTGCTATTCGTCTCGATGTTCGACAGCCGTTCCGCTTCGCAGGCGGGGAGCGGCCTTGCCTATTCCGAATTCCGATCAAAGGTTCAGGAGGGGCAGGTCAAGGACGTTGCGATCGCGACCGACAAGATTACCGGCACACTGACCAGCGGACAGCGATTCAACACCGTACCCGTGAATGATCCGGGGCTGACCGGGCTGCTTGACGATTATAACGTCAAATATTCCGGACAGACTGAGGAGCAGCCGAGCTTCTGGCAGATCATGCTCTACCAGTCGCTGCCATTCCTGCTGATCCTGGGTATCGCCTTCTTCGTGTTGCGGCAGATGCAAAAGGGCGGCGGCGCTGGCGGTGCGATGGGCTTTGGCAAGTCCAAGGCAAAGCTGCTGACCGAGAAGCACGGCAAAGTTACGTTTGATGACGTTGCGGGCATCGATGAAGCGCGCGAGGAATTGCAGGAAATCGTCGAGTTTCTGAAGGACCCGACCAAATTTGCGCGGCTGGGCGGTAAGATTCCCAAGGGCGCGCTGCTGGTGGGTTCGCCGGGTACGGGTAAGACGCTGCTCGCGCGCGCGATTGCGGGTGAGGCGGGGGTTCCCTTCTTCACCATTTCGGGTTCGGATTTCGTCGAGATGTTCGTCGGCGTGGGTGCTTCCCGTGTACGCGACATGTTCGAGCAGGCGAAGAAGAACGCGCCTTGCATCGTCTTCATTGACGAAATCGACGCGGTCGGCCGTCATCGCGGCGCGGGCCTCGGTAACGGCAATGACGAGCGCGAGCAGACGCTGAACCAGTTGCTGGTCGAGATGGACGGTTTTGAGGCGAATGAGGGTATCATCATCGTTGCGGCGACCAACCGCCCCGACGTGCTGGACCCTGCGCTGCTGCGTCCGGGTCGCTTCGATCGTCAGGTCGTGGTGCCGCGTCCCGACATTGAGGGTCGCGAGAAAATCCTGGCCGTGCACATGAAGAAGGTGCCGCTGGCGCCGGACGTCAATCCGCGTACCATTGCGCGCGGTACGCCGGGCTTCTCGGGCGCTGACCTTGCGAACCTTGTCAACGAAGCGGCGCTGATGGCGGCGCGGCGGGGCAAGCGTCTGGTCGCGATGGATGAGTTTGAGGCGGCCAAGGACAAGGTCATGATGGGCAGCGAGCGCCGCTCCATGGTCATGACCGAGGACGAGAAGAAGATGACCGCCTATCATGAGGCGGGCCATGCCATCGTCGCAGTCCATGAACCGGCGTCCGATCCGATCCACAAGGCGACGATCATCCCGCGCGGCCGTGCGCTGGGCATGGTGATGCGTCTGCCGGAGCGGGACAGCTACAGCTATCACCGTGACAAGATGCACGCCAACATGGCCGTCGCCATGGGTGGCCGCGTCGCCGAGGAGATCATCTTCGGTTATGACAAGGTGTCGTCGGGTGCTTCGGGTGACATTCAATATGCTACCAAGCTCGCGCGCGACATGGTCACTCAGTGGGGCATGTCCGACAAGCTTGGTCCGCTGCAATATGAAGAGCAGCAGGGCGAAACCTTCCTCGGTTACTCGCAGAGCCAGCGCGTCCATATGTCGGACGAGACGGCAAAGCTGATCGACAAGGAAATTCGCGGACTGGTGGAGCAGGGCTACACCCGCGCGCAGGAAGTGCTGAAGGGTCATGAGGACCAGCTGCACCTGCTGGCCAACGCCATGCTGGAATATGAGACGCTGTCTGGCGAGGAGATCAAGACGCTGCTCGACAAGGGTGAGATCACCCGCGACGACGGCACAACGATCAAGCCTTCGGTGGTTCCGGCGGCGGGTTCGTCTATCCCCAAGACGCGCAAGCGGAAGGGGCCGTTCGGCGATCCTTCGCCTGCCGGAATCTGATCTGCGATCTGTGATTTGAAGGGGCGCTGCCGTCGGGCGGCGCCCTTTTTATTTGCGGCTGCCTCACCGTGGTGAGATAGGGATGGCCATGGCAAAAGCTGACCGACTGGAACGCCTGGACACTCGCCGCCTGGAACTGGAGGCGGAATATACCGAGAAGCTCATCGACGCATTGCGCGTGACTGCTTCGGGGAAATGGGGTCTGTTCGGGCATAAGGAGGACCGGGCAAGCCGCGCCGCATCCGCTCCGGTCATCGAACAGTTGGCGGAAATCGGGGAAGCCATCGACAAGGCGCGGGAGCAACTTTTGATGCCGCCGTTTGAGTTGCAACAGGAGTTTCTTGCATCGCGCGGCCCGGTCAGTTCGCAAGCGGTTGGGGAGCCGAAGCAGGCGCAAGCATGGCTGGATCGGCTTGTGGACGCTGCCGCCAAATCCTGAAAAGCGCCCGGCCCTCGGAGCCGTGAGGCGCCCAGCAACAAAATGCGCCTAAGGTCTGGCCGTTTCGCTGGTTAATGGTTACATGGGCCGCCACGAATCCCCAGCGATCCCCCGCCAGGTCGCGCATATAGAAAGTGGCTTTCACATGGATATCCGCCTCGGCCTCACTTTTGACGACGTGCTGTTGCAGCCCGGCGAGTCCGATGTGCTGCCGAGCCAGGCGGACACCAGCACTTATGTGACCAAGCAGATCAAGCTGAATATCCCGGTCCTATCATCTGCGATGGACACGGTGACGGAAGCCGACATGGCGATCGTGATGGCGCAGCTGGGCGGCATCGGCGTCCTGCACCGCAATTTGTCGATCGAAGAGCAGGCGGATGCGGTGCGGGCGGTCAAGCGCTTCGAAAGCGGCATGGTGGTGAACCCTATCACGATCACGCCCCGCGCAACCCTGGCTGACGCGCAGATGTTGATGGAGCGGCACCGGATCAGCGGCATTCCGGTGGTCGAGAACAGCGGCAAGCTGGTCGGCATCCTCACCCATCGTGACACGCGCTTCGCGGAAAACCCCAATCAGCCCGTCAGCGAACTGATGACGAAAGATAATCTTGCCACGGTCAAGGTGGGCGTGGGGCAGGATGAAGCGCAGCGGCTGCTGCATCAGCGGCGGATCGAGAAGCTGCTGGTGGTCGATGATGACTATCATTGCGTTGGCCTCATCACCGTCAAGGATATCGAGAAGGCGGTTACCTATCCGCAGGCGACCAAGGACGGTTCGGGCCGCCTGCGTGTGGCGGCGGCGACGACAGTGGGCGACAAAGGGCTGGAGCGCAGCGAGGCGCTGATCGACGCCGAATGCGACCTGATCGTCATCGATACCGCGCACGGCCATAGCAAGCAGGTCGCGGTTGCTGTCGAGGCGGTGAAGCGTCTGTCCAACCATGTTCAGGTCGTGGCGGGCAATGTCGCGACCGCTGAAGCGACCAAGGCTTTGATCGACGCCGGGGCCGACTGCGTGAAGGTCGGGATCGGGCCTGGCTCCATCTGCACCACGCGCGTGGTGGCGGGCGTGGGCGTGCCGCAGCTGACTGCGGTAATGGATTCCGCCAATGAAGCGGCAAAGCAGGGCATTCCGGTCATCGCTGACGGCGGGCTTCGCACCTCGGGCGACGTCGCGAAGGCGCTCGCGGCGGGCGCGGGCTGCGTCATGGTCGGTTCGCTGCTGGCGGGTACGGCCGAAGCGCCGGGCGAAACCTTCCTCTATCAGGGCCGCGCCTACAAGAGCTATCGCGGCATGGGCAGCGTGGGCGCGATGGCGCGGGGCTCTGCCGACCGGTATTTCCAGGCGGATATCAAGGACCAGATGAAGCTGGTGCCCGAAGGGATCGAGGGACAGGTGCCGTTCAAGGGGCCTGCGAAGGACGTCATCCATCAGCTGGTCGGGGGCGTGAAGGCGGCGATGGGCTACACCGGCAGCCGCACGATCAAGGACCTTCAGGAGCGCGCTCGCTTCGTCCAGATCACCAATGCGGGCCTGTCCGAAAGCCATGTCCATGATGTGACCATCACGCGGGAAGCGCCCAACTATCCCACCCGCTGAGGGTAGGGCGGGGTGACCCCCTCCGCTCGTGTTCAGGCCGCGATCGAGCTGCTGGATGCCATCATCGCTTCGGCGCGCGATGGTGGACCGGCTGCCGACACGCTGATCGCACGCTATTTCAAGGAACGGCGCTATGCCGGTTCCCGCGACCGGCGAGCGGTGCGCGATCATGTTTATGACGCGGTGCGCCGGGCTGCGGAACGGCCAGAAAATGGCCGTGCGGCGATGATCGGACTGGCGCTGGAGCGGCCGGATATCGCGGACTTGTTCGATGGATCGAGCCATGCTCCTGCGCCCATCCTCGCCGATGAGGCGGGTGCGATAGCCGGAGCGGTGCCCGTCTGGCTCAAGCCGTTGTTTGCGGCGCCTGTGGAACAGGAGGAGTTGCTGGGCCGGGCGCCTGTGGATTTGCGGGTGAACCGGTTGAAAGCGACGCCGGAAGATGCCGCGCCGATCTTTCCCGAAGCGGTGCCGATCGACGGCTTGCCTGACGCGCTGCGCCTGCCGGAGGGTTGGCCGGTTGAGCAGAGTGATGCGTGGAAGCAGGGGCTGGTCGAGGTGCAGGATGCGGGCAGCCAGCTCATTTCGGCGGCTTGCGGCGCTGCGCCCGGCATGACTGTCATCGACCTTTGCGCGGGAGCGGGCGGCAAGACGCTGGCGCTTGCGGCGTCGATGGCGGGACAAGGGACGCTGATCGCGGCTGACACGATCCGCTCGCGCCTCTCACGCCTTGACCCGCGCGCCGAGCGGGCGGGGGCGACCTTCATCCAGACATTGCTGCTGGATCAGGGACATGAGGCGCGCGGGCTGGAGAGCTTGCAGGGCCAAGCGGACGTCGTGCTTGTCGATGCGCCCTGTTCGGGGACCGGGACCTGGCGGCGCAATCCTGAGGCTCGCTGGCGCCTGACACCCGCGCGGCTCGAACGGCTGGTGGGCGAACAGGCGCGCATATTGGATTTCGCGGAGCCGCTGGTGGCGCCCGGTGGGGTGCTTATGTACGCGACCTGCGCCTTGACCGATCAGGAAGGGGCGGGGCAGGTGCAGGCGTTTCTCGATCGCCACGAGGGATGGGTGGCTGAGGCGATCCCGATCGCGGCCGGGCGGACGCATGGGCATGGCCGTTTGCTGACGCCGGGGCATGACGCGACGGACGGTTTCTATTTCGCCCGGCTTCGGCGCGGTGCATGAAAGAGGCGATGGACAAGCCCCGCCAAAATGACGACACTCGGGCAGAATCAACGCCTGAAACATGGCTGGAGTTATGCATGCGTTTTACCCCTGCCTCGATCGCCCTTGCCGTCCTGCTGACCACTGTGTCGAGCGCCGGTCTGACGCAGCGGCCGGATGCCCAGATTTCGCCTTTGTCGATCGAATGGCAGCAGGCGGGCGTCACTGCGCGCCGGGCGGGGAATTTCAATGCGGCGAACGATGCGCTGGAAACGGCGCTGGCGGTCGATCCGCGCAATCGCTCGGCCTACATCGAACTGGCCGAAGTAGCCCGTGCGCAGGGCCTTCAGGGCAAGGCCATCCGCCTCTATCGCGAGGCGCTGCTGCTCGACCCGAACGATGTGCATGCACTGGTCGGACAGGGCGAGGCGATGGTCGAGAAGGGCGCGATCGCCAAGGCAAAGGAAAATCTCGCCCAGGCGCAGAGCGCGTGCAAGTCCGACTGCGCGGCCGTCGGTAAACTTGCCGCCGCGATCCAGAAGGGGCCGCCCGCGACTGTGTTGAGTGCGAAGGATGCTGTCGTGGTGCCGAAGGCTGCGACGACCGAGACGCCTTGAGGCTGTCTTGAAGGGGTCACGCAAGACATTCCCCTCCCGTAGGTGGGAAGGGTTAATAAGTTTGGGCGCGAGCGAAGCGGGCCTGCTGGCGTGCCGTTGAAGAATAAGGTCGGGCGTTGCGCTGGCCCACCCCCTAGCCCCCTCCCGCTAGCGGGAGGGGGATGACTGAAATCCACTCTGGCCAGCCATTGACGGCGCTGATCGTTAGGCTGCGCTCCATAGGTGGCTTCCGGATAGAGACGGGTAAGTGCCCAGCGGCAAGCGACCATTGGCCATTGGCGGACAGAACGCGTTGTCCTAAGATCGTCGAGACTCAATGATGTTCTGTGAGATGACGCATGCTTGATTCACCCCGTGCCGGGATCAGCAAAGTCCCCGCCGCGACTCTAATTTTTTGGGTGATCAAGGTGCTCGCCACCACACTTGGCGAAACGGGTGGAGATGCTGTCAGCATGAGTTGGCTCGGCGAAACGACGCCGAACGCTGGCAGCAGCGGCATAAACGGCTATCTTATCGGCACCGCCATTTTCGGCCTTCTACTTGTAGCGCTTGTGTGGCTGCAAATTAGAGCTCGGCGTTTCAACCCGTGGCTCTATTGGACTACAATTATTGCCTCAACCACCGCAGGGACGACACTCGCCGACTATGTGACACGTTCCATGGGGCTCGGATATCCGGGTGGATCACTTCTTCTGTTTTCGTTAGTGATTGCGTCGCTGTTCAGTTGGCATCGCACCTTGGGGTCAGTGGACGTCAATTGCGTTGAAACGGCCAGGGCCGAAACTTTCTATTGGATCACCATTACTTTTTCACAGACCCTCGGAACTGCGCTTGGCGACTGGGTTGCTGACGGCTCGCTTGGGTATAGCGGCGCAGCGATGATCTTCGGTGGGCTGCTCATTTTAGTTGCCGCTTTATATGTCTGGACTTCGGTTTCGCGCGTGCTTCTCTTTTGGGCGGCATTCATCTTAACTCGTCCCTTAGGCGCGACTGTGGGCGACTTTTTGGACAAACCTATCGCAAAGGGTGGTCTGGAGTTCAGCCGTCCGTTGGCTACCGCAGCTATAGCAGCCGTCATCCTTTGTCTCATTTTAGTGTTTCCGCAACGCGCCGGTGGACGTGCCCGCAACGTCCGCTGACCACCCACAGCAGACCTAGGGTCTGCGCGATCCCATCACCCGGGCCACTTTAACAAATTCCTCGACGCTGACCGTTTCGGCCCGTCGCTGTGGATCTATGCCGATTTGATCCAGCGCCTCCAACGCTCCCGGTAGACCTTTGAGGCTTTGGCGCAGCATCTTGCGGCGTTGGCCGAAGGCGGCGGCGGTGAGGCGTTCGAGATGTTTTAGTTGCACGCCCTCTGGCGCTGCTTTGGGCGTGATGTGCACCACGGCGGACATGACCTTGGGCGGAGGGGTGAAGGCGCTGCGGTGAACTTTCATGGCGATGCGGGCGTCGCTGCGCCATTGGGACAGGACGGCGAGACGGCCATAATGGTCGCCGCCCGGTTTTGCTACGATACGCTCGGCGACTTCCATCTGGAACATGAGCGTCAGGGAAGACCACCAGGGCAGCGGGTTCCATTCCGTAGACAGCCAGCCGATCAGCAGGGCGGTGCCGACATTATAAGGCAGGTTGGCTATGATGTGGGCATGTTCGCCAGCTTCGGCATGCGCGTCCACCTGCATGGCGTCGCCGGATATGACGCGCAACTGGCCGGGGAAGGCGTCCGACAATTCAGCAAGAGCGGGCAGGCAGCGATGATCCCGTTCGACAGCGACCAGCCGCGCTCCAGCGCGCAGGATCGCGCGGGTCAGGCCGCCGGGGCCGGGTCCAACCTCGAACGCGGGTTGATCCTTCAGTGATCCGGGGATGGCGGCAATGCGATCGAGCAACTGTTCATCGAGGATGAAGTTCTGGCCGAGCGCCTTGCTCGCTTGCAGGCCGTGCGCAGCGATGACTTCACGCAACGGCGGCAGGACCGGCCGCGTATCAGTTCCCATGGCTTAACCGGGATCGCGCAGCTTCCGCCGCCATCTTGAGCGCGGCCATCATAGCGCCGGGGTTTGCGCTGTCCGTTCCGGCAATGCCGAAGGCGGTGCCATGATCGGGCGAGGTGCGCACGATGGGCAGGCCGAGCGTGATGTTGACGCCCTCATCGAAATGCAGGGTCTTGAGCGGGATCAGCGCCTGGTCATGATACATGCACAGCACCGCGTCGTAGGTTTCGCGGGCGCGGGCGTGGAACAGGCCATCGGCGGAAAGGGGGCCGACAATGTCCATGCCTTCCGCCCGCAGCGATTCGATCGCGGGGCTGATGATATCGATTTCTTCCCGCCCCAGCGCGCCGCCCTCACCCGCATGGGGGTTGAGTCCGGCGACGACGATGCGCGGGCGGGGGATGCCGAAATTGCGCTGCAATCCCTTGACCGTGGTCGTGGCGCGGGCGCGGATCAGGTCGATGGTCAGGGCCGAGGCGACCTCTGCCAGCGGGATATGGATGGTGATGGGCACGACCTTCAATGAAGGACCGGCGAGCATCATCACCGCATTGTGGGGGGCTACGCCGCAACGTTCGGCGATGAACTCGGTCTGGCCAGGATGGGTGAAGCCGACGCCGTAAAGCTGTTCCTTGCCGACAGGGGCGGTGACGATCCCGGCGGCCGATTCGGTGCGGGCGAGGCCGACCGCCACTTCCAGTGCCTGAAACGCAGTGCGCGCGCCGTCGATGCTGGGGGAGCCCGGTACGATGTCACCCGCGTCGGCAACCTGGAGGCAGGGAAGCGCGGTGTCGAATAGCGCCGCTGCCTCTTGCGGTGTGGCGATGGGGGCGACAGGGCCGGACCAGACCCGGCGCAAGGATGCCGCATCACCCACGGCGAAAAAGGTGGGCAATCCGCGTGCTTCGCGCATCACCCAGCTTTTCGCTACGATTTCCGGCCCGATCCCCGCCGGGTCGCCCAGCGGGACGGCAAAAGGTGCCAGCTCCAGTCGAGCCGAGGCTGGATCAGTTATAGTCGATGATGGCATCGCGGCGAAGGTCACGCAAATAGATGCGGGCGCGCTTGTTGACCCGTTCTTCCTCCAGCTGAGCCATGATCTGTTCCGCGTTCGGCGCGGCGGCGTTGCTTGCTTCATCGCGGCCGCAAACGACGAGAACGCGCACGCCGTCATTGACCGAACCAAAGGGAGGAGTCGCTTCACCAACCTGCAGGCCGAGGAGGATTTCCTGCAACTGCGGCGGCAGGTCGCGCACCTTCACATTGTCATTGTCCACGACATCGGCGCCGATCTTGCCACCCAGTTCATTCGCCTGGCCGCATCCCTTGATCGTCTTGATCTGCGCGGCGAAGCTGGCCGCCTTGGCACTCGCCTGCTCCTTGGTGGTGCCGGGCGGGAAGCTGATCGACAATTGCTTGAGGCTGAGCAGAGAGTCGCGCGGGTCAGCGGTCAGCACCTTGCGCTTGTCCATGACATAGATGACGGAGATGCCGCCCGGAACGGGGATGGGACCAGCGAGCTGCCCGACCTGCATCTCATTGGCGGCCTTGGCCAGTTCATCGGGCAACTGCGCCGGCCGAACCCAGCCGAGGTCGCCGCCGACCGCAGCCGTCGAGGCTTCGGAAAACTGCCGGGCGTAGGCGGCGAAGCTGCCGCCCTGCTTGATCTGTTCGATGATGTTGCGGGCGTTCGAGACGATCTGAGCCTCATTTTCGGGCGTAGCCGACAGGTAAATCTCACCGATGCGATATTCGTCGCTGCCCTTGGCGGCGTTCATGCGATCGACGACCGACTTCACTTCATCGGCGGAAACGTTGACGAAGGGCTGGATGTTGCGGCGGAGCAGGCGGCTCCAGGCCAGCTCGCCTTCGATCTGGCGCCTGATGCTGGCGGGCGCGCTACCCTGAGCGCGCAGATATTGGTCGAACTGGGCGGGCGACTGCTTGAAGTTTGCCGCGACACGTTCATAGCTCTGGTCGATTTCCGACTTGTCGATCTTGATGTCGTGGGCGGCGGCTTCCTGAATCTGAAGCGTCTCGTCGATGAGGTTGCGCAGCACCTGCACGCGCAGCCGCTCCCGTTCCTCTGGCGACACCTTGCCGCCATTTGCGGCGAGGATGAGCGCCAGGCGTTGGTCAACGTCGGTGCCGGTGATGATGCGGCCGTTGACGATGGCCGTAGCCTTACGGACGTTGGGATCGCTCTTGCCAAAGACGGTCACGTCCTTGGGCAGGTTCAACTGCTGCGCGGCAACCCCTTCATCGTCATTGACGGTCTGGGCGGCGACAGGGCTGCCGATCGATCCCAACAGGATAGAGGACAGGAGCAGGGCGCGCGCGCTGGTCCGAAGCGATTGTCCAAGGCGGGAAGGCGGGGAAACGACAGGCTGCATCGTCGACAAAACTCTCCATTACGGTCCAGCGCGTGATGCGCCGGTCCGCCTTAACCGGTCCTGAGCGGCCAGAACCGGTCCTGAACGGGAAGGCTGATCCTTATATGCCGATATTCCGAAAAGCCAGCCGTAGTTGGAAGCTATTGCCCTTTCGCGCGTCACCGGCGGCCAGATAATCGCGACGCCACGTCAGGCCCAGCGTCAGACAGTCATCCTGATAGGCGATGCCGACCCGGTGACGGACGGGTTCGTAGCCATCGGAGACGCTGAGCGGATCTTCTTTCCTGTCGGTCAGATCGACGACGGTGGACCCGAAAACGGACCAGAAGCGGGCAAATTGCACACGGCCACCGAAACGCAGTTCCTCGCGGTCCTGCAAATCCTCAAGCCCCGTCGCGGCGTTCCGGTTGAGCCGGAGATAGCCGACCATGGCATAGGTTTTGCGGCTGCCGATCGTCGCGTCGATTTCGTTGCGGCGTACCGCCAGCCCGTCCTTGTCCAGGCGGAAACGGTGGATGAGGCTGACGAAATCCCGGAAACGCACGGTCGTGCGGCCGACGATGTCGGACATGCGATCGGAAAGGCCGGTGCCGTCGGGCAGGATGCTTTCGCGACTGTTAAGGCGGTAGCTCTGGCCGACCACGCTTTCCAGCGAAAAGCCGGGCAGAGAGAGGCTATATTCCAGACCGTAGGTGATGCGGGTCGAATCTTCGAACCGGTCATAGCCTGCGAAGCGATTGAGCGCGAAGAGGTTGCTGTCCTCCAGATCGATGGCGCGCGCGT
>CAMPIM010000061.1 GCA_946886365.1 uncultured Novosphingobium sp. | reverse complement strand
ACCCCCAGAAAGCCATTGATATTCATGGCTTGCGGGGACCGTCGGGGCGATCACCCTGACTTTTACCCAACATTCAACCGAGCTTTGGGCACGCACAGCTAACCGCCACCGCGGACGGTGTGGGCCGAGCCATCCACGCGTCGCGATTTCGTGAGGTCGCCGGGACTAACCGCTGGAAGGTGACTGCGAGACCTCTCGCCACAGGATCCGCCTAAGCAGTACGGGTTCCGCAACCTCATGCTGCCGACCGGCCATCAGTTGACGATGATGTCGGGACCTCCGGTCAGCGCGCCCGGGCGCCATCGAGAAACAGGTCGACGGCATCGGTGGTCCATTCGTGTTGTGCGCGCCTGTCGAGGCCGATTCCGCCCAGGGTCGCCACACGCAGCGGTGAACTGAGCACCAGATCCTGCAGCATCAGCATCGCTCTACGCGGGTCGCGACACGCAAGCTCTCCGGAGTCCACTGCGTCGGCGATCAGCACGCGCATCATGTCGCGTCCCGGGAAGCTGGCGTCGTTGTCGGCCAGGCGGGCGAGTTCGGGAAAACGCTTTGCCTCCCCCATGATGATCGCGGTCATCATCACCATCTTCGGGTCGAGCATCGCATCCAGCGCCTGTATGGCTACCGCGATCAGGCTGTCGCGCAGTGACAATCCTTTTGGAGCGGGCGTCGAGAAACGTTCGCGTAGCAATGCGTCGCTGACTGCGATGAACAATCGTTCCTTACTGCCAAAGCGCGCATGGACCGTTTGCTTGCTCGTTCCTGCCGCCGCCGCGATTGCCGCGATACTGGTCTTGCTAAAGCCCTGCTTGAGGAACGCAGCCTCAGCGGCGGCGAGGATCGCCTTGGTCAAACGCGCCGCCTCTGCGATGCCGGGTCGGCCTCCCCTGCGAGCTGTGGGCTTTATGCCCGGCAAAGCTGAATTTGACCGGCTCATCTGATCGCCAATGGCATAAATAACGCGGGCCGGTAAAGCGGGCATGTCGCCTCGGACATGGGCAACTGGTGATTTACTTGACCATCGGACAAGTTTATCTTTATGGCCATGTTTGACTGTCATCACCAATCAGGTGCGGCAGCGCCCAGAGGATGGAGGCGACCGATGGCAAGCCCGATGAACCCCGAAGCGGCCGGATTTATCCCGCCGGACCCTTGGGGGCTTCGCGCGCCCGCGCCGGTGCCGACGTCCGGCGGCGCGATCACCGATTGGGGACTTGCCATTGATGCCCCCCTCCAGATCGACGAACCCGACACGCATGCGTGGCAGGGCGAAGCCGATATGATTGTTGTCGGGCTGGGCGGAGCTGGAGTTGCGGCCGCGTTGGAAGGCCTTGAGCAGGGCCTCTCCGTAATCGCGCTCGACCTGTATGAGGGCGGCGGTTCGACCGCGGCCAATGGCGGTGTCTATTACGCTGGCGGGGGAACATCCATACAGCAGGAGGCGGGCGTCGAGGACGACGCGAAGCTTATGGAAGACTATCTGCGGTTCGAGGTCGGCAACGTCGTCGCGCCCGATACGCTGCGCGATTTTTGCGAGACAAGCGCCGACACATTCGAGTGGCTGCGCCGACATGGCGCGCCGTTCAGCGCCGCCTTATATTCTAAAAAGACATCTTATCCACCGCTCGACAAGTTTCTCTACCACCCCGATAGCAGCCTTGCTGGACCGTTCCGCGATTTTACCCGACCGGCGGCGCGCGGGCATCGCACGGTGCATCGCAACGGCAAGAACCCCTTTGGTCTTGGCGTGGGCATTTACGGTCCGCTCAAGGCGGCGGCCCTTGCGCGCGGGCTGGACTTCCAGACCCATGCCGACGTACGCCAACTTGCGCTGGACAGGGCGGGCCGCGTCATAGGCGTTCGCGTCGAGCGGCTGGCCGATCCTGCCATCCGCAAACGACATTCGAAACTCGTGGCCAAGGCCAACAAATGGCTCTCCATGCTCCCATCGACGCTGCCGGGCGCACAGGTAACAGTATCGATCGGCTACAGGCTCCTCCGCAAGGCGGATGCTCTGGCGTCCTCTGCGCGAAGCAGCGAGTGGCTGCGCGCCCGCAAGGGCGTGGTGCTGAGTGCAGGCGGCTTTATCTGCAACAAGGCGATGGTGCAGCATTTCGCTCCGCACGTCGCAGCGGCACTGCCGAACGGCACGCTCGGTGACAACGGCAGCGGCATCATGCTGGGCGTATCGGCAGGCGGGGAAACCGGGCTGATGGAGCGTGTGTCTGCCTGGCGGTTCCTCTCACCGCCGCAGGCATGGGGGCGGGCCATGGTCGTCGATGGTGAAGGATGCCGCTATGTGAACGAGACATGGTATGGCGCGCGCATCGGCGACGGGATGGTCGAGCGACATGGGGGACGCGCCTACATCATCATGGATCGTAAGCTATGGCGGCAGTCGCTCAAGGACGCGTTCGGTGAAGGTGTGCTGACGTTCCAGCGAGATATCACCCTCATCAACGACCTGTTCGGCGCGAAAAAGGGCGCGACGCCGGAGGCCTTGGCCAAAAAAATGGGCTTTTCACCGGCCCGCTTCGCGGAATCGTTGGCGGCCTATAACAGCGCCGCGCGCGGCGAGACCCCGGATGCGTTTCACAAGGCGCCCGAGGAAATGGCCGAACTGGCCACAGGCCCCTTCTATGCGGTAGACGCCTCGACCGACGCGCGGCTGTTTCCCTTGTCCTGCATGACGGTGGGCGGTCTGCGGGTGGATGAGGCCAGCGGCGCGGTGAAGGCATTGGCGGGCGGGGTCGTACCGGGGCTGTACGCCGCCGGGCGCACCGCCATCGGTATCTGCTCCAATCTTTATGTGAGCGGACTCAGCTTCGCCGATTGCATATATTCCGGTCGTCGGGCAGCGCGCGCCATCGCCGAAGATCACAGTAGCTAGAGTGACGAGGTGGCTGCGCCTATGCCAGCGCTTGCTCCCGTGATCACCGCAGTTTTGCCGCTCAGGCGTGCCATTATCGCAACCTTTTCAGAAGTTGTAAAAATGCGCCGGATTGTCCACCAGGATGCGGTTTCGCACCGTTTCGTCGGGCACCCACTCGGCGAGCAGGTCTAGCAGCCCGGATACCGTGGGCATTGGCCGCCATTGCGCGACGTGGGGCCAGTCCGATCCCCAGACGCAGCGGTCGGGCGCGGCGGCGACCAACGCTTGGGCGAAGGGAATGGAATCGCGATAGTTCGGCTGTTCAGACATGCGGAAGGCGTCGGAAATCTTGACCCATCCGCCGTCGGCGACGAGTTGGACCAGCGTCTGGAAACCCGGATGATCGATGCCCGCTGTGTAAGGAATGTGCCCCATATGATCGATGATCCAGGGACAGCGAAGACGGGCGATGCGCGGGGCGAGATCCATGAGGTTCCGGCCGTCGAGCAGGAGTTGGAGATGCCAGCCCATCTCGCAGGCTAGCGCATCGAACCGCTCCAGATCCTTGAAGCCTATTCCTCCGCCGTAGAGCCCCCCGCCATCGCGGATGAAGTCGTTGAGGCGAAGGCCGCGCACTCCCGCTTCATGCGCTTCGGCATAGGCTCGGCCGGGTAGATCGGCGGGCATCACGGCAACGCCACGCAGCCGCTCGCGATGCGCTGACAGGGTCTCACAGAGCAGCCGATTGTCCGTTCCGTGCACGCTGACCTGGATGAGGACGCCCTTGGCAAAGCCGACGGCATCCAGCATCGCCAGATAGGCCTCCGCACTCGCAGGCGGCGGGGTATAGGACCGTTCCGCCGCAAATGGATAGTCGGGCGGCGCGCCGATGACATGGCAATGGGTGTCGATCGCGCCTGCGGGCATCAAGAAGCGGGTTGGCGGGCTCTGCTCAGCTGGCGGGCCGGGGCAAGGACGCGGCTGGCTGATATCTGTCATATGGCTGCTCCATCCGTACGGTGGAGATAGTCCGGTCCAAGCTCATCGAGCGAGTTGGTGCCGAGCATCGCCATGTTCCGGTCGATCTCCGCACGGAGCAGCCCGATGGCGTGGCGCACCCCCGCTTCCCCATGAACCGCCGCGGCATAGAGGAAGGGACGGCCGATCAGCACCATGCGCGCACCGAGCGCAATGGCCTTCAATATGTCGCTGCCGCGCCGGAAGCCGCTGTCGATCAGGACGGGCATGTCGCCTGCGGCGGCGACGGCAGCGGGCAAGGCGTCGAGCGTGCCGATCGCGCCATCGAGCTGCCGACCGCCATGGTTCGACAGGATGATGGCGTCGGCGCCAACGTCCCGCGCCAGCCTGGCATCTTCGGCGTGAAGCAGGCCTTTGATGATCAGATTGCCGCGCCAGCGGTCCCGAATATATCTGATACCGTCCCAGGTCAGCCTGTCGCGCTGCCCGAAGCTGCGCTCGGCATTGCGGGCGATCACGGGCGCGCCGCGTGTCGCGCTGGAATTTTCGAACGCTGGCATGCCGTGGCGGATCAAGGTCGGTGCAAAGGTCCCGAGCAGCCAACGTGGGTGCAACAGGCCATCCAGCGCCAGCCGAAGCGAGGGTTTGAGCGGGGTGGAGAACCGTTCGCGGATCAAATTCTCGCGATTGCCCAGCACCGGCACATCGACGGAAATGACGAGCGTTAGGAAACCTGCCGCCGCAACCCGGTCGACCACACCATCGATCCAGTCGCGGTCAGCAGGAAGATAGGCCTGGAACCAGCAGGAGGGCGAAACGGCGCGCACCTCCTCAAGCCGGATGAGCGATGTTGCGCTGAGCAGCATCGGCACATTTTCGGCATGCGCAGCCCGTGCGAGGGCGATGTCGCCGCGCATGGCGACCAGCGCGGACAGACCCATGGGTGCTATGCCGAAAGGGGAAGTCCAGTTCTGACCAAATAGCGAGACTTGCTGGGTCCGGCCCGCCATGTCCCGCAATGCGCGGGGAACGAAGGTGACACGGCGCATCCCCTCCCGATTGGCCGCGACGGTCAGATTATCCTCGCATGCCCCCGCGACATAGCCGAAGAGCGGGCGCGGCAAGTGCGCACGCGCAAGCGCTTCATAATCATTGAGGGACAGAACGCGCGCCGCCCTTCGCTTCATCCGGGCCGATGGCTCGGCTCCCCGCCTATCCAACCTTGTCCTCCCCTATGTTTTTGCAACCCGGCATCGCGGAAGAATAGGTCGTACGCCGTGTTGATAGTCATAGAACAGCTATCGGGACCTATGCCAGATCGCTATGCCCGAACCGCGCCGGGGCCTGAAAAATCAATATTGCAGCTGCGCCTTCCACACGCCGCTATCCACCAGATGCTTGATCTCTTCGCGCACCAGCCGAACGATGATGCGCGTGGATCGGGTCAGTTGCTCCTCGCGCGGCATGCCGAGCACCAACTGGCGAACAATGGGCGGATGACCGATCGGCGCATAGCGCAGGATGCCCGCGTCGACCTCCCGGCTCATGGAGGACAGGGGCAATACGGTATAGCCGAGCCCGAACTCCACCAACTCTTTCAGCACCAGAAAGGAGTCGGCTTCAAAGCGGACATTGAGCGGCACGCCGGCCTTGCGCGCCGCTGCCTCCACGATCAGCCGAAGGCCGTGCGACTGGCTGGGCAATACGATGGGCAGCTTGACGACATCCTGGATCGGAACTTGAACGGCGGGGTCCAGATCGGAGGAGGACGGCCCTACCAGCACCAGCTCCTCGTAAAGCATTTCCGCGACGTTCATCTGGAAATCGGAAGCCGGGCCGTAAAGCAGCGCGACGTCGATCTCCCCCCTTTGCAGCCAGTCGATGAGGTGCCCTGCATAGCCCTCGACGATCCGCAGCGAGATATTGGGCGCCTGCTCCGCGACACGGCGGGCAAGGCGACCGGCCAGAATATAGCTGACCGTAGGCGGAACCCCGAGGGCAATCTGGCCGCCCCCCTCTGCAGAGCGGTTTCGTATGTCATCAAAGGCCTGCCGGACTTGTCGTACTGGCCCTGCGATATGCTGGCGCAATTCCTCACCAGCCGGGGTGAGCTGCATGCCCCGGCGGTGGCGGTAGAAAAGCGGCGTGCCAGCCTCTTCCTCCAGGATGCGCATCTGGCGGCTGAGGGCAGGCTGGGCAATCCGCATCCTGTCAGCTGCCCGGCTGAGTGATCCGAGTTCAGCGATTTTCAGGAAATGTTCAAGCCGCCGGAAGTCCACCTGCTCACACCCTTTTTATCATGCCTAACCGACATAGCTGGACGCGTAGATTGTTCCTATTGGTTTAGCAAATCCGGCAATAGGCTTTGCGAAATCCACTTCGAGGACCGCATGTCAGCCATTAGCGAGACGGAAACAGGGGCGCACGCCGACTCCCCCTGGGCACCCCTAATCTTCGACGCCTTGCAGCAGGCGAATGTTCGGCAGGTCAGTTATGTTCCGGACGCAGGCCATGCGCGCCTGATCCGCATGTGCAGCGCCGCCGAAACCATGAAGACCATCGTACTCACCACCGAGGAAGAGGGCATCGCTCTTTGCACCGGGGCCTGGCTGGGCGGGGAGCGCAGCGCTCTCCTCATGCAGTCGAGCGGCGTTGGCAACTGCATCAACATGCTCTCGCTGCTGGCGAGCTGCCGTGTGCCGTTCCTGACCATCGTCACGATGCGCGGCGAGTTTCAGGAGTTCAATCCGTGGCAAGTGTCGATGGGCCGGGCGACGCCCGCCGCGCTTGAGATCATGGGCGTCACCACGATCCGCATCGACCGGCTGGAAGACCTCGCCCCCATGATGGCTTCCGCTGCCACCATGGCGTTTGAAAGCGATCAGCCGATCGCGATCCTGTTGTCGCAAAGCATGCTGGGAGCCAAGAAATGGCTGAAGTAAACCGTCTCCACCGCCGCCCGGCGGTCGCGGGCCTGCTCGCTGATCGCAAGGATATGCTGATCGTCACTGGGCTTGGCTCTCCCACCTATGACGTGTTCGCGGCGGGCGATCATCCCGGCAACTTCTACCTCTGGGGCGCCATGGGCGGCGCGGCTCTGACGGGGCTTGGCCTGGCTCTGGCACAGCCGGATCGGCCGGTGACGGTCGTCACTGGCGATGGCGAGCAGTTGATGGGCATTGGCGGCCTGGCCACCATCGCTGTGCAGCGTCCAAAGAACCTGTCGATCGTCGTGCTGGACAACGGCCATTATGGCGAGACTGGCGGACAACTTAGCCATGCGGGCGCAGGCATCAACCTGGCCGAATTGGCGCGGGTTTGCGGCTTCACCGAATGTTTCGAGGTCACTGACGAGGCAGGTATTGCCCGGGCGCGCGAAGCGATCGGCACCATTGGCGAAGGACCGCGCCTGATCGTCATCCGCATTGTCCATGAAGAAACGCCGCGTGCCCTGCCCGCTCGCGATGGTGTATGGCTGAAGGCGCGCATGCGCGAACATCTGGGTTTTGGGCCGAACTGAAGCAGCAGCCCACGCCGGTTTGGGGAGAATGTGTGATGGCTGAGGATCTGGTCCGGTTCCGCAATCTGCTGGCGGGTAGCGTGCGCGACGCAACCGGAGGCGAGTGGCTTGAGAGCCTTGATCCTGCGACGGGTGAGGCATGGGCTCTGATTCCGCGCTGCACCTCTGCCGATGTCGATGCAGCGGTGGAGGCGGCGCGCACCGCCTTCCGCTCGCCCGAGTGGCGCGGCCTGACAGCAACCGCGCGTGGTGCCCTGCTCTACCGCTTTGCCGACCTACTGGCTGAAGAAACCGAGCGGCTGGCGCAGATCGAAACGCACGACAATGGCAAGCTGATCGCGGAAATGCGTGCGCAGCTTGGCTATCTCCCGGCTTACTACCGCTATTTTGCTGGTCTGGCCGACAAGATTGAGGGCCATGTTCTGCCCATCGACAAGCCGTCGATGCATGCCTTCACCCGCCGCGAGCCGCTGGGCGTGATCGCATGCATCACGCCGTGGAACTCGCCGCTGTTGCTGCTTGCGTGGAAGCTGGCGCCGTTGCTGGCGGCGGGCAACACGACGGTCATCAAGCCGTCCGAACATGCCTCCTGCTCGACCCTCGCCTTTGTCGAGCTGTTCGAACGTGCGGGGTTCCCGGCGGGGGTGGTCAATACCGTGACCGGCCTGCCCCAGGAGTGCGGCGAGTCCTTGGTCAAGCATCCCGACATTGCAAAGATCGCCTTCACCGGCGGCGAACCGGGCGGCATCGCCGTCTATCGCTCCGCTGCCGAAAACCTGAAGAAGGTTACGCTGGAACTGGGCGGGAAGTCGCCCAACATCATCTTCGGCGATGCGGACCTAGAGCGCGCAGTCTATGGCGCGGTGTCCGGCATCTTCGCGGCATCGGGCCAAACCTGCATCGCGGGATCGCGCCTGCTCGTGCAGCGCGACGTCCATGACGAGGTGGTGGAGCGCCTGGTCGCCTTGGCAGGCACGGCGCGTATCGGCAATCCGAAGCTTGCCGATACGCAGGTCGGGCCGGTAACGACCCTGGCGCAGCGCGGCAAGATACTCGATCATATCGCGGGCGCGCGTCAATCAGGCGCGGAGTGCGTGCTGGGGGGCGGGCTGCCCACCGTTGCAGGGCTGGAGGGTGGCTGGTTCGTGCAACCCACCATCTTCACCGGCGTCACCAACCAGATGCCGATCGCGCGCGAGGAAGTGTTCGGGCCGGTTCTCGCCGTCATCCCGTTCGACGATGAGGAAGAGGCGCTGTCGATCGCGAATGACAGCCCTTATGGCCTCGCCGCTGGGGTATGGACGCAAGATATCGGCCGCGCCATCCGCATGTCGGAAAGGGTCGAAGCAGGCACGGTCTGGGTCAACACCTATCGCGCGGTCAGCTTCATGGCGCCCTTTGGCGGCATGAAGCGTAGCGGCATCGGCCGCGAAAGCGGGCAGGAAGCCATGGACGAATATCTCCAGACCAAGAGCGTGTGGATCGACCTTGGCTCGCCCGTGTCGAACCCCTTCGTCATCCGGTGAGATGATGAAAATCACCGAAGCCTTGGCGGATTTTTGTGCCACTGTTTCGATTTCTTCCCTTCCGGCGGAAGTTGTGGAACGCACCCCCCTTCTACTGCTCGACCTCATCGGCAGTATCGTGCGGGCCCGCAGCGAAGCGGCAGTCGCTCCGCCCTTGCTCGCCACCGTGGCCGCAATGGGCATGGGGAATGGCGCAGCCCGGGTCTTTGGCGACGCAGCGGGCTATGCACCGGCGGGAGCCGCGCTGCTAAACGGGGCGCTGGGCCACGCGCTCGACTTTGACGACACCCATGCCGCCGGGACATTGCACCCGGGCGCGCCGGTCATCCCGGCCGCGCTTGCCGCAGCGGAGATGACCGGAGCGTCCGGCGCCGACATTCTCGCCGCGATCGTCGCAGGCTATGAGACATGCTGCCGGATCGCGGTGGCGCTCCCGGCGGGCGACCATTATGCGCGCGGCTTTCATCCCAGCGCGACCTGCGGCGTGTTCGGCGCGGCTGCCGCTGCGGCGCGCATCTTCGGCCTTGATGCGGCGGGTATCGGCTCCGCACTGGGCATTGCCCTGAGCCAGAGCGCGGGCAGCCTCCAGTTTCTCGCCGACGGCGCGCAGACGAAGCCCTTTCAGGTAGGCTGGGCGGCGATGGCTGGCCTGACCGCTGCAACTTTGGCGCGCAACGGCTATAAGGGGCCGGGCGAAGCGATCGAGGGACGCCACGGCTTCCTTCAGGGCTATGCGCCCTCGCCGCACCCGGAGCGGGTCGTGCAGGATCTCGGAACGGTTTACGAGCTGATGCATACGGGCATCAAACCCTATCCATCCTGCCGCTACGGCCATGCCGGTATCGACGCCGTGCTGGCGCTGCGGGCTCAGCATGGATTGCAGCCGGACGAAGTCAACAGCATCACCTATGGCCTGTCGAACGCGGGCCTATTGCTGGTCGGCGCGCCGATCGAGCATAAGCGCAATCCGCGTAATCTCGTGGATGCGCAGTTTAGCGCGCCCTTCGTACTGTCTTGCGCTCTGGTGACGGGCGCGATGGAGTGGGACAGCTATCGGCGGCTGAACGACCCGGTAATCCGCGCAATGCTGCCCAAGGTCGATTGTATCCACGATCCGGAGATCGAGGCTGAGTTTCCCACCAACATGTCGGGGAAAATCACCATCACGGCACGCGGCCAGACATTCATCCGCAAGGTTGTCGTGCCGCTGGGCGAGCCATCCAATTTCCTCAGCAAGGACAAGCTGTTGGAGAAGTTTATGGCGCTTGCTGCTCCGGTGCTCGGAGCCGACAAGGCCGACGCGCTCGCTACGGCTGCACTTGATCTCGCCTCTCTGCCGGAGGTTGGAAAACTCACCGATTTGGCGGCATAGGGTTAGGCTAGCGGGCCTCCACCCGCGCCTGCATGGCCAGCCCACCCGCTTGATGGATAGCAGTCAGGTCGCTCCCCGACAGGCCCAGCGTGAAAGGCTCGCCCGCGAAGATCGGCCGCTGCGCACGGAAGGAGAAGCTCGCCAGCTGCACGGCCGGGGTGTGGCGCAGGAAATGATCCATCAGCAAGGTCGCGATGAAGGGGCCATGGACCACCAACCCCGGATAACCCTCGACATCCCGAGTGTAGGGCAGGTCATAATGGATGCGGTGCGCATTGAAGGTCAGGGCAGAGAAGCGGAAAAGCTGTACAGGGTCGATCGTTACCACACGCGCGACGGGTGGCGCAGGAGTCACCGTTTCGGGCGGAGGAGGAGCCCCGTTCCGCCCGGCTTCGCGATAAACAATGTCCTGCTCTTCCTCAACGCAGATATGGCCGTCCACCTTCAACAGGTGGCGCAGGGTGACGAAGCGCATCCGCCCGGACCGCCCCTGCTTGTCATTGACCGCGATCGCGCACGTCTCACGCTCCACTTCGCTGCCGAGCATGATCGGCGCGCGAAAGCGAACGCGGCTGCCCGCCCACATCCGACGCGGCAGGCCATCATCCTCCCGCAGCGGATGTCCATCCGGCCCGATAGCTGACTGCCGCGTATCCGGCGGAAACAGCAGCCAATGAGCGAGTGGCGGCAATTCGCCCGGTCGCCACGGCGGCGTGTCATGATCCAGCAGCGCGGCGAGCAAATGCGCCTGACGAGCGGCGGCTATGTCGGTGCGATGTTCGGCCGCTTCGCTCACAGGAACTCCGCGCGGATCGCTTCGTCATCGCCGCCCAAAGCCGGAACTGGCAGCGCGACCGCCTCCTCCCCATCCCACCTTATGGGCGAGGCTGGCAAGGCGACCGGCCCCGTCGGCGTTTCGGCGGTGACGCGGCGAAGCTGGCTATGCCGCGACAGACCATCGACGCCGTTCAACCGCGCCCATGCGGTGCCAGCCGCCTCCAGCCGGGCGATCAGCGCGTCGGGCATTTCGGCTGCAAAGACACGGCCGACCAGCGCGTCCAGTTCAGCGCGATTGGCGCAGCGCAGCGTGTTGGACGCGTAGCGCGGATCAGTCGCAAGGCTCGCGTCGCCGAGTACCGCGGCGCAGAATTTCGCCCATTCGCGCTCATTCTGGATCGACACCACGATCTGCGATCCGTCCGCCGTCGCAAAGGCGCCATAGGGAGCGATCGAGGGATGCTTCAGCCCGGCGCGCGACGGAGCCTTCCCGCCATAATCATAGTGCAGCAGCGGAACGGTCATCCAATCCGCCAGCCCGTCGAACAGCGATATGGCTATGCCCCTCCCCTTACCCGTCTGTCCCCGCTCGATCAGCGCCTGAAGGATCGCGGCATGCGCGTTCATCCCGCAGGCGATGTCGGCGACCGACACGCCCACGCGCGCGGGATCGTCTGCCGTGCCGGTGATGCTCGCCAGCCCGGCTTCGCACTGGATCAGGAAGTCATAGGCCTTCATCCCCGCCGCTTCGCCGCTTTCGCCATAGCCGGTGATGTCGCAGGTGATGAGGCGCGGATAGCGAGCGCGCAGATCAGCTGATCCGAAGCCCGACCGGGCTGCCGCGCCGGGGGCGAGATTCTGGACGAACACGTCCGCCTTCGACAGCATCCGTTCCACCAGCGCCGCGTCGGCCGGGTCTTTCAGGTCGATGCGAAGCGATTGTTTGCCGCGATTGAGCCAGACGAAATAGGCGCTCTCGCCATGGACGACGGAATCGTAGCCGCGCGCGAAATCTCCCTCCGCCCGCTCCAGCTTGATGACCCGCGCGCCAGCTTCGGCAAGACGGCTGGTGCATAGCGGCGCAGCTACAGCCTGTTCCAGCGAGACGACCAGCAAGCCTTCCAGCACCTTTGCCATCAGAAGCTCTTCGGCAGGCCCAGCACATGTGTTGCCACATGGCTGAGGATGAGGTTCGTGGAAATCGGCGCGACCTGGTAGAGGCGCGTCTCGCGGAACTTGCGTTCGATGTCATATTCTTCCGCGAAGCCAAAGCCGCCATGGGTCTGGACGCACATGTCGGCGGCATACCAGGATGCTTCGGACGCCAGCATCTTGGCCATGTTCGCTTCGGTGCCCGGCTGCACGCCCGCATCGAACAGCGCTGCCGCTTTATCCACCATGGCAGCGGCGGCGGTCGTCTGCACATAGGCGCGCGCGATCGGGAACTGGATGCCCTGATTCTGGCCGATCGGGCGGCCGAACACCGACCTGTCCTTCGCATAAGCACTGGCACGATCGATGAAGAAGCGGGCGTCCCCGATGCACTCCGACGCGATCAGGATGCGTTCGGCGTTCATGCCCGACAGGATGTAGCGGAAACCCTTTCCTTCCTCGCCGATCAAATTCTCCGCTGGCACCCGCAGATCGTCGAAGAACAGCTCCGTCGTCGCATGGTTCAGCATCGTTCGGATCGGCCGGATGGTGAGGCCATTGCCCACAGCCTCGCGCATGTCGACCAAGAGCACGCTGATGCCGTCGGTGGGTTTGGCGCATTCCTCGCGCGGCGTCGTGCGCACCAGCAGGACCATGAGGTCGGAATGTTCAGCGCGGCTGATCCAGATCTTCTGCCCGTTGACGACATAGTCATCGCCGTCTCGCTTGGCGAATGTCCGAATGCGGGTGGTATCAGTGCCGCTCGTCGGCTCGGTGACGCCGAATGCCTGTAGGCGCAGTTCCCCCGACGCGATCTTGGGCAAATAGCGCGCTTTCTGCTCCTCCGACCCATGCCGCAGGACGGTGCCCATGGTGTACATTTGCGCATGCGCCGCGCCACCATTGCAGCCGGAGCGGTGCACCTCCTCCAGCACTGCCGTCGCGGCAGCCAGCCCAAGTCCCGAGCCGCCATATTCTTCCGGGATGAGGACAGATAGCCAACCCTCGCTGGCCAGCGCGGTCACGAACTCCGTGGGATAGCGCCGCTCAGCATCCAGCTCCTGCCAATAGGCTCCGGGGAACCGCGCACAAAGACGGCGGATGCCATCACGAATGTCTGAAAACGTCTCTTCCTGTGCGGCAGTGCCCATTTCAATCCCGATAAATGCGATTTTGTAAGACACTATCTGCCATCGGCCTACGCCGAAAAGTACAGAAATCGCACTGAGCTATGCAAAGCCTGTATGCGAAAGCGGATAAACGACGACCAGCTTACGGAAGCCACCTTGGCTAAAGCCGTCCCCGGCCAAGGCCTCGCCAAACGGGGAAGGTCGATTACCAAAGCGGGAGTGGCAACGCCATTCCACATCCTGCTATTGAGCGGTCAAATTTCTGATCGCAACGATTTCAAGCCACAAACCAAGGAGCGCCGACTTTGGCAAAACCATTATTAAGGTGCCGGAATGGTAGGGCGAGAGGCAAAAGTCGATGAAACTTCATCAATTGCGCGCGCTAGCGGAGGTTGCCAGGGCCGGAAGCATCCAGCGTGCAGCGCGCGCCATGCATGTTTCGCAGCCCGCACTGAGTAAATCGATCCGCGAATTGGAGCGCCAGCTCGGCGTATCGCTAGTTGTCCGCAATGTGCAGGGCGCCACCTTGACACCTTTTGGTGCAATCCTGGCAAAACGCCATGACAGCATTCAGAAGGAGCTGGATAAAGCCCATGAGGAAGTCGACTGGCTGAAGGGTACGCTGGGAGGGCGGTTGCTGATCGGCATTTCACCGCCGATTGCAGGCACGAATATCGCGGATGTATTTGCTAGCTTTCGCGAGCGCCAACCGTCTGTGGAACTGGCTTTGCTAGAATTGAGACCTGCACATATTTTTGATGCGGTGCGCAGCGGAACACTCGATCTCGGCATCGTCCACCATTATGGCAGTTTGGATCTCGCGGGTCTGCAATACGCTGCGTTGAGAAGCTATCCGACGATGCTGGCGGTGGGAGGACAAGACCCTATACTGCCCCAGACGATCGACCAGCTGATGGCGCTTGAATGGATCACCGGCGACTTGGCCGACTATCATCATGGATATATCCCCGTCCTCGCCGACCGGCTGGGCTGTAATGTTCCAAAGCGGATTTCCCGTTGCACGTCTATTGCAGTTTACTTCAAGCTTGCAGAGCAACAGGCGCTCATCAGTCATTGGGCCGATATCAAGAATGCGCATCTTGATCACAGGTTTGAGAGTGGCGCTCTGACTAAGATTGATCTCGGCATTGACCTGCCTGAAATGCGTATTGCGCTTATTCAAAGGGACGAAGAGCTGCTGACACCTAGCGGCGCGCTGTTGGCTAAGGCCATCCGCGCGTCCCTGCAATAGCGCTATCACTCCAGGTTATAGGGATGAACAGACGATAAGGGCGCGGTTCGGCGGGCGCGGCTATGTTGCTCTGCATCCATAATCAGAACCGGAGGAAACTATGAAGCGCATCGCCGCTCTCACCACCTTGACACTGCTGCTCTCGTCGGCGGGAGCCCTTGCGGCGACGACCGCCGTCCCCAGGGTGCCAGACCCCAACGGCGGTGGAGACAACAAAGCAGTGATTGACCGGATGCTGGAAGGCGCTATGCCCCGGTTGGAAGCGCTTTATCGCGATATCCACCAGCATCCTGAACTTGGCTTCCAAGAGCGCAGAACGGCGAAGTTGCTAGCCAAGAAAATGCGCGCGCTCGGCTTCGACGTGACAGAGAATGTAGGCAAGACAGGCGTAGTCGCCATTTACCGGAATGGACCCGGGCCGGTGACACTGGTGCGAACTGAAATGGACGCATTGCCAATGGAGGAAAAGACGGGACTTACTTTCTCCAGCCGCGCAAAGGCTGAGCTTGATGGCAAGCAGAGCTTCGTAGCGCACAGCTGCGGCCACGATGTACACATGGCGTGGTGGGTCGGCACAGCGCAGGCACTGGTTTCGATGAAGCATCGATGGCGCGGCACATTGCTCTTCATCGCCCAGCCCGCCGAAGAACCATTGGGTGGCGCCAAGGCGATGTTGGATGACGGCCTCTTCTCCCGCTTCCCCAAGCCGGATTATACGCTAGCGGCGCATGTTGGCGGCGGCTTGCCGCTTGGCGCAGTCGTGATGAAGGATGGAGTCATCCTATCTGCGTCCGACGCGTTGGAAATCACCTTCAACGGTCGTGGCGCGCACGGATCGGCGCCCAGTTCGTCCATCGACCCGATCGTCATGGGCGCGCATTTCGTCAGCGACGTACAGACAATTATCAGCCGACAGAAGGAAGCGGCGACGTTTAGCGTCCTCACGGTCGGCGCTTTTCACGCAGGCAGCGTCGGCAACATCATCCCGGACACAGCGACGCTCCGACTTAGCCTGCGTTCCTTCACGCCGGAGGTGCGCGCCCTCCTGCTTAGCGGCGTGGATAGGACCGCGCGTGCGGTGTCGCTCATGGCAGGCGCACCGGCACCAACGATCACCCAGCTGAACGGAACGGCATCAACGCTCAATGATGTCAGCCTTATGGGCAAGATCGCCCCCATTTTGAAGGCTGCATTCGGCTCTGGCATGATCTCGATCCCGGCAAGTGCCCCTGGCTTTTCGGGTAGCGAGGATTTTTCCGAATTCGCTGCAAGGGGCATCCCCTCCGCCTATCTCATGATCGGAGGCGACCGGCCCGAAACACTTGCCGATTATAAAGCGCGCGGGATGGCGCCGCCCACCAACCATTCGCCACTCTATGCACCGGCAGCAGCGGCAGCGATCCGCAATGGCGCAACGGCGCTAATCCTATCGGTGCTGGCCCTGAACGGCGCTACAAATCCCCGAACCGTTCCGCTGGCGGTTTCTGCTCTCATGGCTCCCGACTAGAATCGGAGGGCCAAAATGGAGAAACGGATGTTCGGCTCGAAGCGCCACCGGCCCCATTGGGCGATGGCGCTTCGCCTTACTCAACTACCGAAATGATATCGGATCGATACGCCGTACATTCGGGGCTCCCCATATATGTACGAGTTGAAGCCATTCTGATAGGATACGCCCTGGCTACTGATGATGTACTTTACGTTGGTGAGGTTGGTCGCGAACGCGCCGAGGTCGAAGTTCGATCCTGCGACATTCTGCCACTGCAAGTTCATGCTGAGCAAGCCATAACCATCTCCCGGGCCGCACTCGACTGACCCGGCATAGGTGCCCGAATTCAGGCGGGGGCAGTTTCCGCCGATATAGGCGAACGGTTCGTCGACCGGCGCCTTGGAAGGCGACGTGTATTGGGCGTCGATATAGGAATAGGTAGCGGAAATGCTGACCTTCCCGATGGACTCATCCAGCGGCAGATCCACCCTGCCGGTAATGCTGAACTGGTTCTTCGGCGTGAACTGGAAAGGTATGCCAGTCAGGACGCACTGGCCCGTTGCGCCATTGAACGGAACGCCCACGCCGCAGTCGAAGCCGGGCGGCAGGCCGTAGGCGGGAATGCCGTCAGGAAACAGCGATGGCGCCGTATATTTGTCGTATTTCGCAGCGATGTGCGAATAGGTCCCCGATAGCGTGAGCCAGCTCGCGGGCCGCAACTCGCCTTCGAATTCCACACCCTGGATATGTGCTTTCCCCGCATTGCTGGTCTGCGCGCCAAAGACCTGTTGCCCATTATAGAAATAGGCGGTTCCTCCTGTCCTCTGCAGATCCTTATAATCCGTGTAGTAATAATTGATATTCGTGCGGATCGGAATGCTGCCGATGTGCCAATCGGCTTTTATGCCTGCTTCATAAGCCGTTACAAATTCGGGCTGGAACGAGCGCAGTTCAGGCGCGGGCGTTGCAGTGCCGACGCCGCCTGTCTTGTATCCACGACTGACCTTTGCGTACAACAATACATTCTTGTCGACATTGTAGTCGAGTCCGACTGTCCAGTTTGGCGCCTTGAACTTCGCACTCGAGGACGTAACCGGAGCGTCAGGGAGGCCGAAGTTTGAGAAGGCCGTCAGCTTGTCCCATGTATAGCGATAGCCGACTGTCAACCGTAGCCCATCAAGACTATCAGAGAAACTGCCAAACGATATCGTTCCCTGCGCGTAAAGCGCTTTGCTGTCTGAACTTTGGCCTCTTCTTGTCGGATTAGACGCGCTGACAAGCTGCGGACCTGTCGGCTTAACATTCTGGTAGTAAGCGCCTACCGTGAAGTTGAGCGCGCCTTCGCCCAAATTGCCTTGAATCTGAGGTTCGATCGAATATTGGCGTGCGTCAGTGTAATAGTTATATTTCGAAAATCCACCGGGACTAATCTCATCCCCCCCGATCAAAGTTCCGCCCTGTGTTGATGGCGGCCTGTGATCGTCGGGATAGCCATCACCATCAAAAGGCGCGCTGTTCTTCAGATGTTGATAATTGGCGATGTTGCGGAAGGTCAAAGCATCCGCAAGCTCTGCCGAAAAGATATCTGTCACGGAGAAATAGCGCGTGCGTTCGCTAAAGAGCAGTGGGCTAAGGGCTACCGAACGGATTCCGCGATCAATCTGCTGCTGCAGATATGTGCTGAACGGCAGCCCCGTTTGAGGATCGACACCGGCGGGAACGGCGTTGAGCACTGTCCCGGTGCCATGTTCCTGAACGCGCGCGAAGGTCGCAAGAAGATAATTCTCAATCCCATCCGCCGGACGCCAAGTTAAGCCTGCGCGGAATGAATAGCGGTTGCGATTGTCGAGGTCCGTGTCACTTGTGATCTCGTGCGTAAAGCCGTCCCGCTTTTGATAAATGCCGGCGACGCGCAGCAAGAGTTTGTCTTCAACAATTGGCACGTTGAGAGCACCGCGCAATTCGATCGAATCATAATTGCCATATTGGATCTGGCCATAGCCTTCGAGCCGATCGCTTGGACGCTGCGGCTCAAACAAGACGGCGCCGCCTGTCGTGTTGCGGCCGAACAGCGTGCCTTGCGGCCCGCGCAATACCTGCAGGCTGGCGAGGTCATAATAATTGAGGCCACCGCCATTCTGCGCATTATTACGCTGGTCGGCGATGATCGGAACCTCGGCCGAATAGAGCACCACGCCGGGGGCCGCATTGAAGGTCGCGCCTTGGCCACGGATGGTCACGTTCTCACTATTGCGCTGCTGGCCAGAGCCGCCGACAACGAGCGACGGTACTTGCCCGAGCAAGTCCTGCGTGTTTGAAATATTTCGCTGCGTGAGCGAGCCAGCATCAAAGGCAGTGGCAGAGATCGGCACATTTTGAAGCCGCTCGGCCCGCCTGCGTGCCGTTACGATAATTTCCGACAGACCGGAGGCCGCAGGACCGCTCGCCGCTGCCGTGGGCTCAGCCGGTCCCGTCGACGTCTGAGCAAAGGCCGTTCCAGCGCAGCCTGCGAGAGCTACACTCCCCATCAGGGCTCGAATGAGAAATAGGTGTCGCGCAATCATGGAATCTCCCCTTTTTGTTTTTTGTTTAGTGATATTTTTCAAAAATTTCGCAATGTCGAATGGACAGCATAGTTACAAAGTTAATCGTCAATTCATGGATGCAGCAACTCATGCCATGAACCATAATGGTTATGACTTGAATCACATCAGTATTATCAACCGTAATCGCGTTTCGAAACTAATCTCGCCGATATGGAACTCAGTAAGATCATTCCGAATCGGAGATCGAATCACCGGAGTACAGATACTTTTCTTTCTAACTCTCCGGGATATCGGCGCCTTTCCTCTACCTCCCCGCTGAGCAACATGCGTCCGCGTCAAATACTTGGTGGATGACAAGGTTTTGTCAATGGGGAAAATCAGGTTGCCCGGACAATCGTAAGGGAGCAGCGCGACGCAGGCGTCTCACCGCGAGACGCCTGCGTCGCCTTAATCTATTACCCAGTTTCCGTTTCGTCGGTTGATCGCCGCCCAGCCAGAGATATAAGCGGCCCATGAACGATGACCGTATTGGAACCAAGCGCCGGAAACCTGGCGTCTATTCGCGCGGAGCCGAAACGGTGAACGCGATCCTTAAGGCGGCGCTGCATGTATTGGTCGAGGAAGGCGCCAGCGCCTTTACGCTCCAACGCATCGCTACCGAATGCGGTTTGAAGGTCGGTCACGTCAATCATCACTTTCCGCGCAAGGAGCTGTTGGTCGAGGTCCTGCTCGACGAGATTCTTGTTGCGGGCGAAACCCAGATCAACGGAGCGATGGAACAGCCCAGCCTTTCCGCAGAGGATGGGTTAGCGCGGTTGATCGCCCATATCCTTGATGACGTCAGCACGAAGCAGACCGCGCATCTGTTTACCGAGCTTTGGGCCATGGCCAACCATAACAAATTGGTGGCGGACAGGCTGGGAGTACTGCATCGCCATGTCCATCAGATGATCACCTCTTTCGTGGAGCGGTTGAACCCCGCGTTGAGCCATAAGGATGCGGCAGTGGTAGCCATATTCATATATGGCGCGACGGATGGAATGACGATGTTTTCGGGCTTTGGGCGGCCATGGGCATCCGACATGCCCGGCGTCAAGAATATCGCGATCAAGGGCCTGGTAGAGCTAGCGAAAACGATCACTCCGGGAGACATATCGAAGCTCCCCCAGACAGACGCCAAATCCCCAGCCAAGTAGGGCTGACGCGCAGGGCGCTACACGGAAACAGGATAGCCAGAAACACGGCCTTTTCAGGCTTTGCTTCTGCGCGCGCGCAAGAAATGCGCACTGCTCAAAAAACGGTCATTGACAAAACTTGGTGATTGCCAAATATTCAGGCCATGCTTCTGACGACGGAATTGCCCGGCGACAGGAGTCGTAGTTTCACGACGCAAGGCGAAAGTCGGCACCGCAGCCAAACTGTGCACCGGCTGCAATTTCGATCGTCCTCATCGTTAGATGGATGAACTGAAGAAAGATGTTCCGGGCAATAGAATGATATTGTTCTGAATAAGATAATTTCGAGAGGTGATATGGGTATTCAGGACAAGCTGGATCGCTCGCAATACACGGTGTCGATGGATGATTATGCCGAAGGCATTGCAACACGGCTGAAGTTCTTGATCGAAACCGATCCGCAAGTCGCGGCAGCGATACCGGACCCTGCAATCAACACTGCAAAGCGTCTCAGTGGTCTCGGTTTCGCCCAGATCGTGGCGATTTGCATGGAGGGCTATGCTGACCGACCTGCGTTGGCCGAGCGCGCGGTGGAACTGAAGGTCGATCCCGCGACCGGGCGCACCACGCGGGAGATCCAGAAGCATTTCGAAACGACAAGCTACGCCACGTTATGGGACCGGGCGCGTCGACTTGCCGCCTTCTGGCACAATAATCCTGATCAGTCGCTGGGAGCCGATGAGTTTCTCTGCCTTCTTGCCTTTGGCAGCGTGGACTTTGCGACGGTCGATCTTGCCGCGATCCACAATGGGGCGGTGGCGGTTCCCCTTCAGGCCAATGGCGCGTTCCAGCAATCGCTGTCCATCTTCAACGAGGTGGCGCCCAGTTGGCTGGCGGTCAGCCTGGAATATATCGAAACGGCCGCCGAACTGGTCATCCAGGGCCATCGTCCGCGCGGTGTGCTGCTGTTCGATTATCATCCGGAGGTTGATGACGAGCGCGAGCGGTTCGAGGCCGCCCGGGCAAAGCTCGCCGATGCGGGTCTGTCGCATTTGCTGGTCACGCTGGAAACGGCTCTGGCGGAGGGCAGCGCGATGCCGGCCGCGCCACTGTTCGATAAGGCGGACGGAGAGCGGCTCTCCACCATCTACTACACATCAGGAAGCACCGGCCTGCCCAAGGGCGCGATGCTGCCTGAGCGGATGATCAAGCAGCTGTGGCTCGTCGATTCGCCCATGCCGATGATCAACCTCATCTACATGCCGATGAACCACACGTCAGGGCGGAGCATCGTCTTCTCGCTGCTGGGGTTGGGCGGCATCGGCTATTTCACGGGCAAGAAGGACCTGTCCGAACTGTTTGACGACATGCGCATTTGTCGGCCGAGCTACATGATGCTGGTCCCGCGCGTGTGCGAAATGATTTACCAGCAATATCAGGTCGCGCTCGACCGGCGATCCGTACCCGGCGCGGACCTGGACACGGTCAAGGCCGAGTTGCTGCGCGAAACCCGCGATATTCTCCTCGGCGGGCGGCTGCTCGTCGCTTCATTCGCCTCGGCCCCGCTCGCCCCTGAACTATCGCAGTTCATGGAAGAATGTCTGGGCTACAAGCTCGGCAATAATTATGGCGCCACCGAAGTCGCCGCAGTGCTGACCGACAACCGGGTCGTTCGTCCGCCAGTGATCGACTATAAGCTGGATGACGTGCCTGAGCTTGGCTATTTCAAGACCGATAAGCCTTATCCGCGCGGTGAGTTGCGGATCAAGACGTCGAGCATCATGCTTGGCTATTACAAGCGACCTGATGTGACCGCCGAAGTTTTCGACGAAGACGGATATTACAAGACCGGCGACATCATGCAGGAGATCGCCCCTGACCATCTGGTCTACATCGATCGCCGCAACAATGTGCTGAAGCTCGCGCAGGGCGAGTTCGTCGCCATTGCCCGGTTAGAGGCGATCTTCACCAACGGCGATCCGCTCATCCGGCAAGTCTATCTATACGGCAGCAGCGAGCGCGCATTTCTGGTGGGCGTCTTTGTGCCTAATGAAGCGACGCTCCAGCAGATGGGCATCGCCGATGACCCGGCTGCTATCAAGGACGCGTTGCGCGAAGCGATCCAGAACATCGCACGCGCCGAACAGTTGCAACCTTATGAAGTGCCGCGCGACTTCATCGTCGAGCATGAGCCCTTCAGCGCAGAGAACGGCCTGCTGGCGGGCATCGGCAAATATCAGCGGCCCAAGTTCAAGGAACGCTATACCGGCGCGCTTGAAGCCGTCTACGACAGGATCGCGGCAAGCCAGCAGGATGAGCTTGAGGCGCTGCGCCGTGAAGGCAAGGAGCTTCCCGTACTCGAAGCCGTCGCCCGCGCCGTCAAGGCGACGCTCGGATTGGAGGATGTCGATCTTTCCAAGCGGATGAGCTTCTCCGATCTGGGGGGAGACTCGCTCTCGGCCGTGTCCTGCTCGCTGCTGCTTGAAGATATTTACGGCATCGATGTGCCGGTATCGGTCATCAACAGCCCTGCCGGAAGCATGCAGGACCTCGCCCAGTTCATCGAACGGGGTCGGAGTGGCGAGGCGAAGGGAACGACCTTTGCTTCGGTGCACGGAGCCGGTGCGAAGGAGATCCGCGCGAGCGACCTGACGCTGGATCGCTTCATCGATGGCAGTGTCCTCGACGCGGCGCGCAACGCCTCGCCTCCTTCGACGGAAGTGCGGACGGTTTTCCTCACCGGAGCGAACGGCTTTTTGGGGCGGTTCCTCGGCCTGGAATGGCTGGAGCGCATGGCCGACATAGGCGGCAAGCTGATCTGCGTCGCGCGTGGTCGCGACGCAGCAGCGGCACGGCAGCGCATCGCGCAGGTCTTCAGCAGCGACCCGCAACTTAAGAGCCGCTTCGAGGCACTCGCCGACGCGCATCTGGAGGTTCTGGCAGGCGATCTTGGCGAACCGCAGCTTGGCCTTGCCGATGCCGATTGGAAGCGGTTGGCCCAGGATGTGGATCTGATCGTCCATCCAGGCGCACTGGTGAACCACGTCCTGCCCTATCATCAGCTGTTCGGCCCCAATGTCGCAGGCACGGCGGAGGTCATCCGCTTGGGCATCACGCATAGGCTAAAGCCCA
>CAMPIM010000060.1 GCA_946886365.1 uncultured Novosphingobium sp. | reverse complement strand
AGCGGTAGAGCCATTCGCGAATGTCGAGCCGCTGGTCGAAAGCTTCGACTTCGCGCATTTCGGACGAGCGCCCGCCCGCTTCGATGAAGCGGAACTTGCCGCACTCAACCAGAAGATCGTCCATCTTCTACCCTATGACGCCGTGTCCGGCCGCCTGCCTGCCGGGATGAATGAGGCAGGCTGGAACGCCATTCGGCCGAACCTCGAAAATGTGGGGCAAGCCGCCGATTGGTGGCGCATCGTGACTGGCCCCGTCGAAGCGCCTGCGCCCGACGACGATGATCGCACCTTCCTCGCAACTGCTCGGGAAATGCTGCTGGAGTTGGACTTCAACGCGGACATTTGGCCTGCGCTCACCGGCGCGCTCAAGGAGCGTACAGGCCGCAAGGGCAAAATGCTGTTCCTGCCCCTACGCCGCGCCCTTACTGGCTTGGATCACGGCCCGGATATGGCTCAACTCTTGCCGCTGATCGGCAGAGACGAAGCACTCCGCCGCCTGAGTTGAGTCGGGCAGCGCCCTGAGCAGATCAGGCGCGTATGGCTTCCAACGCCTTGCCCACAGCCAATATGCCTTCGGGCGCGACAGCAAAGCCCATATGGGTGCAATCCACCTCGATGGCCCTGTCGCGCTCGCCGGGCCTGCCCTTGGCGCATTCCGGCACGATAACCCCGTCGCGCCGCGACCATAGGGCAATGGTGGGGACCTGCGGCTTTACCTCTCGGCTGCAGGCAAAAGGCGGGCAATCGACGGGATGACCCGCGACCAGCTGATAGAGCCGCCAAGCATGATTGGCGCGCGGATCGCCTGAAAAGGGCGTGCCCATGGTGATGACGCCAGCAACTTTCTCCTGCGCGACCTTGGCATATTCTCGTGCGAACAGCCCTCCCAGGCTCCAGCCCACCAGAGTCACTGGTGCATCGGTTTCCTTGCGAATCCTGTCCACTCGCCGGTCGATTTGCTCGAGCGTGTCTGGCCGGGGACCCAGATTGCGTCCCATGTCCCAGCTGTGTGCCCTATATCCCGCAGCCTGAAGGATCGCGCGCATCATCTCCATCCGCTGCTCTGAAGCGAGCAGGCCGGGGATCAGCAGGATATGGCGCCCATCGCCCTTTATAGCTCGCGACAAGGCGCCGGCCCGGGCACGGCTGCGCGCAAGATCGATCGGCATGGAAGCGTTGCCCAGCAGATGCCGCAAGGAAGGCCGCTCTGCATCGCTAGGATGCTGCGCTACGCGGCCCTTCCAGAAGCTGGTGATCGAATAGACATAAGGCGGCACGAGAAAACAGTCTCCAAGGCCCGAAGGCGAAAGATGACATTCTCATGACAAATGCGCCGCGCGTCCAATGGTTTCGCGCGGCCGTCTCAACGGCTGGTCGATTATGACAGGTTCTTCAGGGCGCGAGGGGAGAGGTTTGGATGACTGGCCCACCACTGACGCCGTGCAACTGACGCGGCTCCAATATGGCTGCGGTCTCGATCAGGTCGAGCGCCCGCCGTGCTTCGATATAGCGGCGGGCGAACTGCAACCACCTGTCGGCGGCCGCCCTGCCGGGCATTTTCTCCACCTCTGCAAGAGCAGGACCTACCCGCCCCGCATCGATATAACGCAGCGCCCGTTCCATCGCGGCCTCCGGGCGCGGAGAGGGTGTGGACGTCCGCTTGATGGTGACGAGTTCGCGGGCCTCATGCTCCACCGATTCCCACCAGCTCGTCTGCGGCCCGGGCGTCGTCAATTGATCGGCGACGCCGGACAGTCCGGCGCGCAGGTCGGCAATCGTGACCGGCTCGCGCGCCGCATTGATGATCGTCGCCACGGCGCGCGGTTGCGCTTGGCCAAAGCGCAACCTCAACTGCCCTTCGATATAACCAAGAGGCATCCCGCTATCGAGCGCACGGCGCGCGGCGAAGGCGACCAGCAATCCCTCGGCGCGCGCTGCATTTCCGGACGCTGCCTGAGCCTCTACGGTAATGCGATTGAGCCGATCTTCCAGCTGCACCACCCTTCCGTCCAGCATCTGCGCCGCGTCTGCGGGCAGTGGGCGTAGCGCGACCCCGGGGCGCACATAGGGGTCGGCGGTGGCGACCCGCGGTTGCGCGCGATCTTTCCAGCGGCCCTGAAAATACAGCATCGTAGCCATGGCAAGCGCGACGCCGATCACAAAGGCAAGCAGCAGGGACGCGAAGATCGGCCAGGAACTCCGTTTGCGCGGAGGAACCGGCGCAATCGCCGTGACGCTTGTCGCGCCGCCTTCTTCGCTCATTGAGGACCTTTCTTCCATCTTGGCGGGATCATTCGCACAATCGTGCCGCGAGAGCCAGCATCCTCTCGTCATCGGGCCTGTCGGGCGCTTCGCCGCTGGCCCAGCCGGGTCCGCAGGCGGAAAGAGCCGCCGGGCTGATGGCGATGATAGGGAAATCGCGCCGCCGCTCCGGGGAGATCAGTTCCGCAAGCTTGGCGCCCGCGCGGGGCGAATGAACCAGCAATATCGCGCCCGGCTCCAGCAGAGGATCAAGCTGTGCCTGTGGCCGCGCGCCGATCGTATAGACGGCCACCCGCTCGATACTCAACTGCCCTGCCTCTATCGGGGCGAGGGTCGTGCCCCCCAGATGCAGCAACCGCCGGTGTCCGTCCGTCGCGATGCGTGCCGCGATGGCGCTGCCATCCTGATCGCCGCTGACGACATTCGCGAAGCCATGCTCTGCCATTGCCTGGGCGGTCGCGCTCCCGACCGCATAGGCGGGTAGCACCCGGTAACGGACAAGCTGCGATCCGCCGAGCCGCGCCGCCTGCGCACTGGTCATCACCAATGCATCGAACCGCTCGGGCGGAGGTGCGTCCCAGCTGACCGGCCGTGCCTCGAACAGCGGGCAAAGGCGGGGTTGGAGGCCCAGCTTCCTTGCCCGCGCGGCAGTCTCGCTCGCGCCCGGTTCGGGCCGCAGGATGATGACCGGCCTCACGCCTCGAACAGAGCGCGCAGCTCCGCGCTGGCACGGTCGAGCAGGGAGCGTCCCAGCGCCTCCGCCGCGCTGAGATCGCCGCGTGCGATGATCCTTATGTCCTCCACCCGCTCGCGCCCGTCAGCGCTCAATATCTCGGCAGCGAGACGGATCTCCCCATCCTCCAGCCGGCCCAAAGCAGCGATCGGCGAATGGCACGTCCCGCCCAGCCCTTTGAGGACCGCTCGTTCGGCCATCACGCAATCAAACGTGTCGCTATCGTTGATCCCGGCCAGCAGCGCCTGCATTTGCGCATTGTCGCTCAATGTCTCGATGCCCACCGCGCCCTGCGATGGTGCTGGCAACATGACGTCAAGCGGGATGCATGTCCCGACGTCCGGCTGCCCCAGCCGGTCGAGCCCCGCCGCCGCAAGCAATGTCGCATGCACCTCCCCGGCGGCAAGCTTCGCCAGCCGCGTCGCGACATTCCCCCTGAACAGCACGACTTGCGCATCAGGCCGCAGCCGCTTGACCTGCGCCGCCCGCCGGGGGGAACTTGATCCCACCACCGGGTTCTCGGGCAGGGCCGCAAAGCTTTCCGCGCCGACCAGCCGATCCCGGACATCCGCGCGGGGCAGCATGGCCGCAATGGTGATTTCGGCAGGTCGGATAGTCTCCACATCCTTCATGGAGTGGACGGCAAAGTCGATTTGACCTTCCACCAGTGCCCGGTCCAGTTCCTTCGTCCACAGCGCCTTGCCGCCGATTTCCGCCAACGCCCGGTCCTGAATCCGGTCGCCGCTCGTCTGGACGATCACCGTCTCGATCGTGTCCGCTGCCCAGCCATGCTGCGCGCAGAGTGCCTCGGCCGTCATGCGCGCTTGCGCCAGCGCAAGGGGCGAACCTCGCGTGCCAAGACGGAGCGGGCGATCAGGCGTGAAAGATTGCAATGTCATATGCCGCTTGCTCTAATATCCGTGGCCATTAGATGGAAGCAGCAATGACGATCATCCTCGGCCTGGAATCTAGCTGCGACGAAACTGCGGCAGCGTTGGTGACGGCTGAGGGGAAGATACTCGCCCATCGTCTCGCCACGCAGGAGGAGGCGCATCGCCCCTATGGCGGCGTGGTGCCTGAGATAGCGGCCCGCGCCCATGTCGAGGCGCTAGCTCCCCTGATCGAAGCGGCACTCGCCGACGCGGATCTAACTCTGGATCAGGTTGACGTGATTGCCGCGACCGCAGGCCCCGGACTGATCGGCGGCGTGATGGTCGGTCTGGTGACTGGCAAGGCGCTCGCCCATGCCGTCAACAAGCCGCTGGTCGCCGTCAACCATCTCGAAGGCCATGCGCTTTCGCCCCGGCTTGCCGATCCGACGCTGCAATTCCCGTATTTGCTGCTGCTGGTTTCCGGCGGGCATTGCCAGTTGCTCCATGTCCGTGGGCCTGGCGACTATGCCCGCCTTGCCACCACGATTGACGATGCCAGTGGCGAGGCGTTCGACAAGACCGCCAAGCTGCTTGGCCTCGGCTACCCCGGAGGTCCGGCGGTCGAGCGGGCTGCGGCAAGCGGCAATCCTAAGGCCGTTCCCCTGCCGCGTCCGCTGGTCGGCACGGCCGAGCCACATTTCTCCTTTGCCGGTCTCAAGAGCGCGGTGATGCGCGCCGCCCAATCGGGACAATATTCGACCGAAGACATTGCTGCGAGCTTCCAGCAGGCAGTGATAGATTGCCTCGTTGATCGAACTGAAAAGCAGCTTGTCGCGCTGGACGGGATAACCGCCCTGGTCGTCGCGGGTGGCGTTGCCGCCAACCAGTCTATCCGCACGGGGCTTCAGGCACTCGCCGCTCGCTATGATCTGCCCTTTGTCGCGCCACCGCTTTGGCTTTGCACGGATAACGCCGCGATGATCGCCTGGGCCGGGGCGGAACGCTATGCAGCCGGGCTCGTCGATGATCTTACCGTTCCAGCCCGGCCGCGCTGGCCGCTGGATCCGGATGCGGAAAAAGCGCGCGGGGCAGGAGTGAAGGCATGAAGGCGGGTGTCATAGGAGCGGGCGCCTGGGGCACGGCCCTTGCGCAAACCCTTTCGTCGCAAGGCGAGGATGTCCGCTTGTGGGCGCTTGAACCGGACGTCGTCAGCGCCGTCAATCACGATCATCTCAATCCCCTTTATCTTCCCGGGATTCCCCTCAATCCAGCCGTGCAGGCGACGGGGGACATGGCGGACATGGCTGACCGGGTGCTGCTGTTGATCGTCAGCCCGGCTCAGCACCTGCGCGCTGTCGTGGCGGGACTTCCTGCCGGTATCCCACTCATCCTGTGTTCGAAGGGGATCGAAGCTGGTTCCGGCCTGCTCATGTCGGAAGTGGCCAAGCAGGCTCAGCCCAGTTCGCCGATCGGCGTTTTGTCAGGTCCGACCTTCGCCCATGAGGTCGCGCGGGGACTGCCTACCGCCGTCACCTTGGCTTGCGATGATGCCCAGCTTGCCGGGCGTATCGCGGCGCGTGTCGCCCGCCCCGCCTTTCGTCCCTATCTGTCCGATGACATCGTAGGCGCGGAGATTGGCGGGGCCGTCAAAAATGTGCTCGCCATCGCTTGCGGCGTTGCAGACGGAGCGGGCCTTGGCCTGAATGCCCGCGCGTCGCTCATCAGCCGCGGCTTTGCTGAAATGACGCGTTTCGGCCTCGCGCGCGGCGCCCGCGCCGAAACGCTCTCGGGCTTGTCAGGTTTGGGTGACCTGGTTCTCACCTGTTCCTCGACTAACTCGCGCAATTTCTCGCTCGGTAAGGGACTGGGCGAAGGCCGATCGGCTGCCGAACTGCTTGCCAATCGCCGCACCGTTGCCGAAGGCGCCTTTACTGCACCAGTGCTGCGCGAGGCTGCACGCGCGGCCTCTGTCGAAATGCCGGTGGTCGAAGCTGTCTGTGCCCTGCTGGAAGACGCGGCCCCTCTGGGCGAAGTCATCGACGCGCTGCTCGCGCGTCCGCTGCGTCCCGAATAATCCGTCGCCCTTCGATCATTTATTGTTTACCGTCCGGCAACAGAGAATATGACGCGACAGGGGGATCCACTTTCTTTGCCGACTGAGCAGGCTTCCTCCGCGCAACAGGATGACATCGCGGCGCTTGCCAGAGGTGGCCGGACGAACATTTTCGGCTTTCTTCTGCGCCTGGCTGCTCGCCTCCCTTTCCTTTTCATCGCTGGCCGCTGGTATGGTGCCGATGCGCTAGGCCGTTTCGCCTATGCTGTCCTTGTCGTTGAATTCATCGCGCAACTGGCGACGCTCGGGCTGAAGCGCGGTCTGGCTGGCGCGCTAGCTCAAACCGAGCGTCCGCACAGCCATGTCGTCACGGACGCGATGCTCGTGACGCTGATCGCCGCTTCGATCGGCAGCGGCATATTGGTTGCCTTCCCGCAAGCGATGTTTCCGAACAGCGGCATCAATGGCCTTGACCGCTTGCTCGCGCTCATCGTGATTGCCGTTGCAGGGTCAGACGTTGCGCTGGCCGCCTGCGCCTATCGTTTTGACATAGGGGCAACAGTTCGTGCCAGGTCCATCATAGAACCCTGGGCTATCAGCATCGGCGCTTTTGCCTTTGCCTTTTATTCGACGCGCGATGGCCTGATCCTCTCCTACGTCGTTTCCATGATTGCGGCGTTCGTCGCCTCCATCATCCCCATGACTCGCCACTATGGCATACCTTATGGATGGCGCCCCGACTTCGGGAGGCTTTGGCGTCTCGCGCGCCGTAACTTGCCGCTCGCCGCCGCAGATGGCGTGGAATGGGGATCGCGTCGCCTTGACCTCGCCATTCTGGGCCTGTTCGTCAGCCCCGCGATTGTCGGCGTATATTATGTGGCGCAGCAGGTCGCCTCATTGCCGCAAAAGCTGAAAACCAGCTTCGATCCCATTCTGGGGCCGGTCATTACCCGCAACCTTGCCGAGGGCAATCTTGCCGCCATTGCGCGGCAGGTCAGCCAGGTGGGCTTCTGGATCATCGCCGCGCAGGCCGGTATCGCCCTTGCGCTTGGCATACCCGGCGAGGCGGTTATGGGGCTAGTCGGGCCGCATTTCGTTGGCGGCACCGGAGCGCTGGCCTTTCTCCTGCTGGCGGAGGTCGTCGCGGCCACTGCCGTGGTCAGCGAATCCGCGCTGGTATATATCGCTCGCCACCGCAATCTGATGATTTCGCTGTTCATGATCGGATTGCAGGCCGCGCTCAGTTTCGGACTCATATTGCTTGCGCGCCGATTTGATTTGCCTCCGATGGCGATAGCAGCGGCACCGGCTCTCGCGCTCACCATCGCGCTGGGGGTTGGCGCGCTGGTGAAGGCGCGCCTTTTGTCACATCTGCTGAAGGCCAAGGTAAATGCCTGGCGCTGGCCATTGCTCAGCGCATGTGGCGCTGCCTGCATCGTGGGCGCCGCCTTCGTCGCTCTGCCGCCCGCACTGGAATGGATCGAACTTGTTTTCGGTGTGGGGACGATTTTGGCGGTCTACGGCTTTGTCATTTGGCGATGGGGCTTCGGCCCCGATGACCGGGCCTTGTTCCGGCGCCAGAAGGCCGCCTGACCTGAGCAGAGCTTAGGCGGCTTGGATCTTCCCGGCCGATGCGGATGAGCGTTCCGCGGTCTTACCGCCCCAGCTTCGCCCGGATCATCTTCAGATCCTGCTCGGGCCGCGCGCCCCAATGGGAAATCACTTCGGCTGCGGCTGCTGCGCCCAGTTCGAGGCAGTGATGCACGTCCAGTTCCTCGATATGACCGGCAAGGAATCCTGCGGCGAACAGGTCGCCTGCACCCGTGGTGTCGATCACCTGCGCAACAGGCGCCGCAGGCACCTCGTAGCGAACGCCGTCCACCACAGCGATCGCGCCCTTTTCGCTGCGCGTCGATATCAGCACTGGCACGCGTCCGGCGAATGACGCCACAGCTTTGTCAAAATCATCGATCTGCGCCAGCGACTGAATTTCATGCTCGTTGGAAAAGAGGATGTCGATCAACCCCTGATCGATGAGTTGCACGAAATCGTCCCGATGGCGTTCAATGACGAAGCCATCGGACAGCGTGAAGGCCACCTTGCGGCCCGCCCCCTTCGCGGCGTCGATGGCGGCACGCATGGCAGCACGCGGCTGTTCAGGATCCCACAGATAGCCTTCCAGATAGAGGATCGAGGCTGAACGGATCAGGTCGAGATCGAGCGCTGATTCCGGCAGAAACTGCGACGCGCCCAGAAAGGTGTTCATCGTGCGTTGAGCGTCGGGCGTCACCAGGATCAGGCAGCGCGCGGTGGGCACCTCGCCCCCCACCGCTGGCGTGTCATAGCGGATACCGAGGGCGCGTACGTCATGGGTGAACACGTCGCCCAACTGGTCGTCGCGCACTTGCCCGATGAAGGCGCAGCGCTTGCCCAGTGCCGCGAGGCCAGCCAGCGTGTTCGCCGCTGATCCGCCGCTGACCTCTTTACCCGCGCCCATATCGGCATAGAGCGCCTCGGCCGTCTCCGCGTCGATCAGCTGCATCCCGCCCTTGGTCAGCGCATGTTCGGCAAGGAACGCGTCATCGCTAGGGGCAAGGACGTCGACAATGGCATTGCCGATCGCGACAACATCTAGCGAGGGGGCAGCAGCAGCGGTCACGCGATATCCTTACTCAAAGGCTCAAAATCGCGCCGTGTCTATCGAGCCGCGCTGCTGCGTGCAATGTTGCAGATTGACCATGCGTGCAGAGCGCGGAATAGCGTGCCTAATGGTGATCGCCGCCGCCCTTCGTGCCTTTCCCGTCATCTTCCATCGGGCTGCTCTGCGCCTGTTGGCCAAGACGCTCATGCTGACGCTGCTGATCTTTGCGATGGCGGGACTAGGTCTTTGGACAGCAGTCCACGCAACGCGCGCATATTTCGGCTGGAGTGGTGGTGGCCTAGCGGAAGCCGCCGTAATGGCTATGAGCCTGGTCGCGCTTGCATGGCTGCTCTTCCGGACCATCGCCATAGCAGTCATGAACCTGTTCGCCGACGACATCGTGGCTGCGGTCGAACGGGACAGCTATCCCGCCGCCTCCGCCGCCGCGCGGCCTCTGGGCTTCGCGCCCAGCTTGCGGCTTGCCTTCGCTTCGGCTGCGCGAACGGCTGGCTGGAACATGCTGGCGCTGCCAGTCTACCTCCTTCTTCTGGTCACCGGCGTCGGCACGATCCTGCTTTTCCTGGCGCTTAACGCCTATCTCCTGGGTCGCGACCTCAGCGATATGGTGGAACAGCGGCATCCGGGACTTTTGCCGATCCCTCGCCTCGGCCGGTGGCTCATGGGTCTCGTCTCGGCGCTTATGTTCCTCATCCCCTTTATCAACTTGCTTGCGCCTGTTTGGAGCGCGGCTATGGCGGTGCACATGCTGCATGGCGTCCGGAACAAGTCACGATGAAAGCCCCCCAACATATCCTCTCGGTCTTGCTTGCGCTGCCACTGGCAGCTTGCGGCGGGTCGATTGTGCCGCCTGCGCCGATGCGCCCGTCTCCATCTGGGCCGCCCGCCAGCGCCTTCATGAAATCGGGTCCGCTCATGGGAATGGACGTCCGCCACCTGGTCCAGCAATTCGGTACGCCGCGGCTTGATATCCGGGAAAGCAGCATGCGTAAGCTCCAGTTCGCTAACGGGCGCTGCGTTCTGGACGCCTATCTTTATGCACCGGCTCGCGGCAAGGAGCCTGTTGTCACCCATGTCGATGCTCGCACCCCCGCCGGGGCCGATACAGATCCGGGCGCCTGCGCTTCAGCGCTGCGGCGATAGGTCAGGGCGCGGACAGCCGCTCCACGGCCCACGCCGCCGCTTCCGCCACCACGGGATCGTCATCAATCAGCAATGGGTGCAATCGCGCCAAAAGACGAGGGTCGCTACTGTTACCCGCCGCTATGGCCGCGTTGCGGACCATCCGGCTGCGCCCGATCCGCTTGATCGGCGACCCTGAGAAAACCTCCCGAAACCCCGCATCGTCCAAAGCCAGCAGGTCGCCAAGTTCAGGCGCAGCCAGTTCGGCCCGTCCGAGAAACGCCCGGTTTGCCGCTGCCGCATCAGCGAACTTGTTCCACGGACACACCGCCAGACAATCGTCGCAGCCGTAGATGCGATTGCCGATCTTCTCGCGAAACTCGGGCGGGATCGGCCCCTTATGCTCGATCGTAAGGTAAGAGATGCAACGCCGCGCATCCACGACATAGGGGGCAGGAAAAGCATCGGTGGGGCAGGCCGACTGGCAGGCCGTGCAACTGCCGCAATGATCCACTTCGGGCAGGTCGGGTTCCAGGGCCAGTTCGCTATAGATCGCGCCCAGGAACAGCCAGCTGCCATGCGCCCGGCTGACGAGATTGCTGTGCTTCCCCTGCCAGCCCAGACCGGCCGCCGCCGCCAGCGGCTTTTCCATCACCGGCGCGGTGTCCACGAAGACCTTAAGGGCGCTCGCCTGCTCCTCGACCAGCCAGCGAGCAAGGCTCTTCAGTCCTTTTTTCACGACGTCATGATAGTCGCGCCCCTGTGCGTACACGGAAATGCGTCCACGATCCCCTTCCTCTGCCAGCGCCAGCGGGTCGCGGCCCGGGGCATAGCTCATCCCCAGCATGATGACGCTGCGTACGTCGGGCCACAGCGCGCTGGGTGAGCCGCGCTGCTCCGCGCGCTCCTCCATCCACAGCATCTCGCCATGACAGCCATCGTCCAGCCATTTGCGTAAGCGCCGCCCGGCCTCGGGCGCGGCGTCCGCGCGCGCGATGGCACATGCGGCAAACCCCAGCCGCTGCGCTTGCGCCTTCAGGCGCTGTTCCAAGGTTTCGGTTTGCGTTGGCATGCTGTGCGACTATCAGGAGTGGATGATCCGTAACAATCCGGCTCCCCCTTCGGCCTATGCCGTCGAAGGCCATGCTCTTGTCAAGACATTCGGCAAATTCCGGGCAGTCGATGGCATCGACCTCGCCGTTCCCGCGGGCTCCATTTACGGCATTCTCGGGCCTAACGGAGCGGGCAAGACGACCTTGCTCCGCACGCTGCTCGGCATCATCGATCCCGACGAGGGTTCTCGCCGACTGCTGGGGGATGATGTCCCGCTGCGTCAGGCGCGGGCCATCGGCTATCTGCCCGAGGAGCGGGGCCTCTATCCCTCGATGAAGGCGGCGGAAGCGATCGCGTTCATGGGCGCATTGCGCGGGCTGCCGCTAAAAACAGGGCGGCAGCGCGCACGAGAGATGCTTGCCGAACATGGCATGGGCAGTTCGATCGACAAGCCGATCCGTCAACTGTCGAAGGGCATGGCGCAGACCGTTCAGCTATTCGGTACGATCATCCACGAGCCTCGGCTAATAGTTCTCGACGAACCTTTCTCCGGGCTCGACGCGATCAATCAGGGCAAGCTGGAGCTACTGATCCGCGATCAGGCTCGGCGGGGCGTCACCATCCTCTTTTCCACCCATGTCATCGCCCATGCCGAACGCCTCTGTGAACGCATCGCCATCGTCGCAGGCGGCCGCATCAGGTTCGAGGGGTCGGTGGGCGAAGCGCGTGACAAGCTACGCCCGCAGGTTCGCCTGCGGACCCGCGCGAGCGATGGCAGCTGGCGCCGTGCCTTGCCTGCTGAAACGCTGGCGGCCGATGGCGCGTGGCATTTTGATCTGCCGGATGAGGGGATCGAACCGCTGCTTCGTGCTTTGCTCGACGGGCAGGCGGGCATCGAAAGTCTCTCGATCGAACGGCCCGGCCTGCATGATGCGTTCGTCTCCATCGCAGGTGCCGCCGCGGCCCAGCAGATGCAGGATGCGGAAGAGGAGGCCGCCTGATGAGCGAAGTTCTGCGCGCGGCTCTGGTCATCGCCCGCCGCGATTTTTCAGCCGTTATCTTCTCAAAGACCTTCATCCTGTTCCTGCTTGGACCCTTGTTCCCGGTCGTGATCGGCATGGCGTTTGGCGGCCTAGGTGAAAAGATCACGACTGAAAGCCTGCGCCCCACCGTCGGCATCGCCATGGCGAAGGAAGATGCGGTGCGCATGGAACGTGCCCATGACATTCTTGCCGCCCGATTGGGGGCGGACAACCTCCCTCGCCTGCAACGCGCGCCCAAGGGAGCGCCGCGCGCCTTGCTTATGCGACCCGACGCCCGCTTCATCGCCATTGTGTCGGGCACGATCACCCATCCTGTGCTCACCGGCAAAGCCGACGATCTCGCCATGCTGGAAGGCGATATCAGCCTGCTCGCAAGCGCGGCCGTCGCTGGCGAACAGCTACCCCATGTGCGGATCAAGAAGCAGCTTGTTACGGCCAGCGCGGGCGCGGAGGCGCAATCGCGATTGTTGACCGGCCGGGCGGCGCAGGTCCTGATATTCCTGCTCACCATGCTTCTCGCGGGCATGGTTCTGTCCAACCTTGTGGAGGAAAAAACCAACAAGGTGATCGAAATCCTCGCCGCCGCCGTCCCGATCGACTCCGTTTTCCTGGGTAAACTCATCGCCATGCTCGGCATGAGCTTCGTCGGCATCGGCTTCTGGGGGGCGGGGGTCGTGCTGGGCGTCCGGATTTTTGCAGGCCCTGACATCGCGCCGCCTACCCCTGCGGTTGGATGGCCCATGTTCCTGCTGCTTGGCGGCGTCTATTTCACCATGGCTTACGCCCTGCTGGGCTCGTTATTCCTGGGCATCGGCGCGCAGGCCGCAACCGTGCGGGAGGTGCAGACCCTCAACATGCCGGTCACCATGGCGCAGATGGGCGTCTTCTTTTTCGCGACCTATGCGGTTGATCATATGGGCTCCGCTCCAGAGATTGGCGCGATCATCTTCCCCTTCTCCTCGCCATTCGCGATGATCGCGCGAGCGGCTCAGGACTCGGCGCTGTGGCCCCATATTCTTGCGATCGTCTGGCAGGCGATTTGGGTTGCCGCCATTATCCGTCTGGGCGTCTGGCTGTTCCGTAGACATGTGCTGAAATCAGGCCATGGCAGCAGCCGGAAATGGTTCAGGCGGCGCTCAGCCTCGGTTGGTTAGGTAGACGGGATGACACGGCGGGATATTCTCAAAAGTGGCGCCTGTGCGGTAGCCGCTCTCGCCTTCTGGCGATTGGGCATGGAAGAGGCTGCCGCCGCTTATCCCTTTACCCTGACCGATGCTGAATGGCGCAAGCGCCTCAGCCCACTTGCCTATAATGTGCTGCGCAAGCAGGCCACCGAACATCCCTTCACCAGTCCGTTGAACAAGGAACATCGCGCGGGCACCTTCAAATGCGCGGGTTGCGACCAGGCCCTGTTCAGTTCGAAGACCAAATTCGACAGCGGCACAGGCTGGCCGAGCTTCTGGGCGCCCTTGCCCCGTGCCACGGGCACATCGCGAGACCTATCCCTGCTTTATCCAAGGATCGAGGTTCATTGCGCCAGATGTGGCGGCCACCTGGGCCATGTTTTCGATGATGGACCGCCGCCCACCGGGAAACGCTATTGCATGAACGGCGTGGCGCTCAGTTTTTCGGCGGCATGATCCTGTAGACACGCAAGGACGTCATCCCCTGAAGCCTGACGGGCTTCAACCAGCCGGGATGTCCACCCTTGTCCAAAATCATTGCCAGGCTGCCCGGATGTTCCTGAGCATAATGTCTGAACTCATTTAGGCTGGGACAGGTCACCAGATAGTCTGGTCCCCTGCCACTATTCAAAGCCTTCAGAATAGCCCGCGCCTTTGCTGGGGATGCCGTAAAGCCCTCGACCACCGCCGTGATTCCGGCCGCATTCCGGTGATGCGCCGTGCCGATGACATCGTGGCGGGTGCGGATCAAAATGTCTGGACCTATATCCAGGGGCGCAAACAGCGTCGATCTGGGCAACTGCCGCAATGGGCTCAACGCCGCGGCAGTTCGGCATTCACCCGCAGGCGTGGCTGATTTCTCCTCTTTCTCAGCGCCCGCTGTCGCCGCGATCCAGAGCGCGCACAAGGCCGCTGGCGTGAGCAAGGCGACCGCCGAGGACGCGAACACCCTCGGGATCGTCGCGGCCTTCTGTTGCGCCCGGCGGAAGAGCCTCAGCATCAACCAGGCGATCCCCGGCAGAGCGAGGACATGAGCGACGGACATCGCCCGCATCACGAGCACGGCGACCAGCGTCGCGCCGGTCAGAAGCAGCGCCACAACCAGCCAGCGGTCGCGCGCCTTGGCCGTATCGGCAATCCGCGCCGCAATGATCGACCCGGCCAGTCCTGCGAGTGGGGGCAGCAAAATCAGTCCCATCATCGAGCGGCCCTGTTCCCAGATCGGGCGGCCCTCCATGACCTGCAAATACCAGAGCTTATAGGCGACGGGTCCCAGCGACTGGAAAGGATCGCCGGTCAGGCAAGACTTGCCAGTGATGATGAACAGCGCGGCGGCGGCCAATGCACCGGTTCCTGCGGCGGCGAACCGGACAGTCGCGGAAACGGGGACGGCGATGCGGAAGATAATCGGCGTTACGATCGCAAAGGCGACCAATGGCCAGATATAGGCCGCTGAAAGGGCATCGCATTGCGCGTGCGCTAGCGGCGCCATGCCGCGCAGGACAGCCAGCAGCAGCAGCGCGGCGCTGCCCAAGGTCAGCGCATAGGCTACAAAGCGGGGCGTCTCATCTCGATCTCGCCACTGCCGCAACGCCAATACAGCCCCGAACAGGGCGGCATAGGGCAGTCCTTCGCTCGAAATCTGTAGCCACACGGCCATGGCCGTGCCTGCGACCACGCCGCCGCGTGCAGGCCGCGTATCCATGGCACCGGCAAGAGCGATCGTCGCCATCAGGATCTGCCAGCCATGGTGATCGATTCGCAGCGGCCCGAACTGCACAAGGATGGTCGGCGTCGTCAGCAACAGCACCGGCGCCAGCATCGCCGCCGGTTTGCCAGCAATGCGAACGACGGCAACATGCAGTGCCCATGCCAACGCACCCAACGACAGCAGTGGAACGGTCGAGCAGGCGATCACTTCGGCCAGGTGGCTGCCCAGGATTGGCTGCAACAGCAGGATGATCGCCGCGATCGGCATATCGACGATGCGCGACCAATGCATGGGTCCGCCAAAGGGAGGGTTCACCCGATGCTGACTGACATCCAGAAAGGCTTGGCCGTCGAGCCAGTCGCGCACCTGCTGAAGGCGCATTGCGTCGTCCGGATCACGAAAGCCCAGAATGTCTAGCTGGTCGCGGGCCAGCCACAACAATATGATGGAACAGCAAATCCAGGCAAGGACGAGCCAGCGGGCACTGGGGGTGGTTGTCCCCCCAATGTCCTGGGTAAATCCCGTGCGGATCTTAGCGAGCGGCGAAGACGCCATATTTCCGGATCGCATATACAGATAGAAAACTTGCGGGGATGGCGAACAGCTTCGCAAGCGCCGGGGTCATTCCGGCGGCTCCCAAAACGCTGATAAGGCCGGATGTCACGGCGATGCCGACCCCCGCGCTGACGGCAAAGCCCAGACGCTGCCGGTTCGTCGGGCCGACAGCCGAAGGAAAAACGAAACGAACACTGATCAGCCAGTGCAACAGCAGGCCCGATGCATAGCCGATGGCTCCCGCCATCGTGGGGGGCACATCAAACCGCAGCAATGCCAGGAACAGCAGCATGTCGCCGCAAAGCGCGCAAAGGCTGGCCAGCAAATAGCGGACTATGGTGAAGCGGACGGCGAGGGCGCTGCTCAGATGGCCAAGGTTCATCAATGCCATGACTGCCGGTTTACGCGGCCTTCAGGCGGCCGGGCACCCGCCGCACGCTCCCCAGCGCCGCATTCTGCCCGATGGCTTCTTCGCCTTCCTCGCCAGCTTCATGATATTCGGCATCCTCGTTGACCGCCCAGATGTCGAACTGCCGCTCGCCAGCTTCGATGTTCCGCACCGTCAGCATGGCGGTCATCATCGCATGATCCTGATTATTATAGCGGTGCATGCCGTTACGGCCGACCAGATGCAGCGTCGGGTAGAGCTGCTCAAGTTCCGTCCGCATCTTCAGCACATTGGCGGCATAATCATCGTCATAGACGGGATAGGCTTTTTCCTGACGGACGACCGCTCCCCCGACAACATCGGCAGGATCGCACAGCCCCAGGATCGCCATTTCGCGCTTGGCGAGCTCGACCAGGGCATCGTCGCTCGACGACCACAGGCCATCGCCTTCGAAGCAGAAATATTCAAGGCCGACGCAGGCGAGTGACGGGTCGGGCACCATTTCGGGAGACCAGCTGCGGAAATTCTGGATGCGGCCGACCTGAACCTTCGAATCATGGATGTAGATCCAGTTGTCGGGAAACAGGTCCTCCGACTTGATCATCAGCGCGACGGTCAGGAAGTCGCGATACTTAAGCTCCATCGCATTGCCGAGCGTCGCGGGCAAAGGATGAATGCGGCCCGCCAGCTCACGCATCGGCGCTGAACTGATCACATGACGCGCCTTCAACAGCACCTCGCCCTCGGGACCCTGAGCGACCATCTGCCATTGGCCGGTGCCTTGGTCGTGCGACAGCTGCTTGAGGCTATGCGCCATCAGCACCTTGTTGCCGCCCTTGACGACGAAGTCCCGTGCCGCTTCCCACATCATGCCGGGGCCAAGGCGTGGATAGCGGAAGCTTTCCAGCAAGGTCTTGGTCGCCATGCCGTCATTGGGCCGCTTGTTGAGACCCAGCGAGCGCTTCAGCCCATCCTTCACCGCGCCCCATAGCGACAGGCCCTTGATCCGCTGCGCCGCCCAATCAGCCGACATTTCGTTGCAGGGCATGCCCCAGACCTTTTCGGTATAGGTCTTGAAGAAGATGGAGAACAGCTTGCGTCCGAAGGCGTTAACCGTCCAATCCTGAAAGGATCGGACATTGCGGTTCGGCCGCAGCCTGGCCTTCGCGAAACTCGCCATGCATAGCGTCGATCGCCACACGCCAAGGTTCCACAACGCTTCAAAGGCACGCAGCGGATAGCTGTAGAATTTGCCCTCATAATAGATGCGGCTCATCCGGGGGCGCTGGATGAAATCATTGGGCAGGATCTCATTCCAGAGATCGACCACCTCTTTCGACTTGGAAAAGAAGCGGTGGCCGCCAATGTCGAAGCGGAATCCGTTCAGCTCGACAGTCCGGCTGATCCCGCCGACATAGCGGGGGTCCTTCTCGATAACGGTGACCGAATAGCCCTTCTTGGTGAGCAAATAGGCCGCAGTCAGGCCTGCCGGACCCGCGCCGATGATGGCGACATCCACATTCTGGTCGATTTCCGGCATGCAATGCCCCCCGATAGGCTAACTTCTATCATCGGAATTGGCGGAAATCATCTAAGGAATGGTTAATGATCAGGTAAGCATGGCGGGGCAGGTGAACCGCCCCGCCAGCCTGTCTTAGTGGCGGAAGTGCCGCATGCCGGTGAAGACCATGGCGAGGCCCGCTTCGTCCGCCGCCGCGATGACTTCCTCGTCACGGATCGATCCGCCCGGCTGGATCACCGCCGGACGCGACCGCCGAACCGATAGTGCGGGCTTCGCTCCAACCCGCCTTTTCAGCGGCATCCTTGGCCTTCCACGCCGCGATGCGCGCGGATTCGAGACGGTTCATCTGCCCCGCGCCGATGCCTGCGGTGCTGTTGCCCTTGGCATAGACGATGGCGTTCGACTTCACATGCTTGGCTATGGTCCAGGCGAACAGGCAGTCGTTGAGTTCCTGTTCGGTGGGCGCACGCTTGGTCACGACCTTCAACTGATCGCGGGTGATGTGGCCATTGTCGCGGCTCTGCACCAGCATGCCGCCAGCGATGCTCTTCATCATCAGGCCGGTGCGGGCAGGATCGGGCAGTTCGCCCGTCAGCAACAAGCGGAGGTTCTTCTTCTTGGCGAAGATCGCCTTGGCTTCTTCGTTAGCGTCGGGCGCGGCGACGACTTCGGTGAAGATACCGCTGATCGCTTCGGCGGTCGGGCCGTCGAGCGGGCGGTTGACGGCGATGATACCGCCAAAGGCCGAGACGCTGTCGCAGGCGAGGGCGGCTTCATAGGCTTCGATCAGCGTATTGCCAGTAGCGACGCCGCAGGGATTGGCGTGTTTGACGATCACCACGGTCGGCGGGCCGTCACGGAACTCGCTGACCAGCTCCAGCGCGGCGTCGGCGTCATTGTAATTATTGTAGCTGAGCTCCTTGCCCTGAATCTGCTTCGCCTGGGCAATGCCATTGGCGGAAGGACCGACGGGCAGATAGAGCGCGGCCGACTGATGCGGATTCTCACCATAGCGCAGCGTCACGCCGAGCTTGCTCGATACGGCCAGTGTTTCGGGGAAATCGACGCCCTGATCGGCAAAGGCGAACCAGCTGGCGATCATCGAATCATAGGCGGCGGTAGCGGCATAGGCTTTGGCCGCGAGCATCCGGCGGAAGTCATAGCTGGTCGCGCCGCCCTTTTCCGTCATCTCCGCTATCAGACGGGCATAGTCGGCGGGATCGGTGACGATCGCGACGCTTTCATGATTCTTCGCGGCGGAGCGGACCATGGAAGGGCCGCCAATATCGATATTCTCGATAATCTCCTCGCGCTCTGCCCCCTTCGCGACCGTGGCGGCGAAGGGGTAGAGGTTGACCACGACAAGATCGATGGCGCCGATTTCATGTTCCTGCATGGAGGCGACATGGTCGGGATTGTTGCGCACGGCGAGCAGGCCGCCATGAACCTTGGGGTGCAGCGTCTTGACGCGGCCGTCCATCATTTCCGGGAAGCCGGTGAGGTCCGAAATATCCTTCACGTCCAGCCCGGCATCGCGCAGAGCCTTGGCCGTGCCGCCGGTGGACACCAGTTCAACGCCATGCTTGCCCAGCGCCTGACCCAGTTCGATGAGGCCGGACTTGTCCGACACGGAAAGGAGGGCGCGTTTGATGGTGACGTCTGACATGATGCTTCCTGCTGTTCAAAGTGCCGCTCAGGCTTGCCGCAGCCCTCTAGTCCTGCCGGGCCGATGCGGCAAGGACAGGATTCGGGGCAAGGGGGCTTAGCTCATCCGCTTGAAGAGCCAGCCGATGGTCGATCCGCCGGGCAGCGCTTCGGCGGTGATGACCAATTGGCGGGTCTCATGCGGACGACCTTCTCCATCCACCCAGAGGCTTTCCTCTATGGCGAGCTTCCCGGCATTGGCGCGGAACTGCCAGATAGGCCCCATCTCGATGCGCAACAACGCGCCCATGCCGTCGGCTGTGGCGGTGGGTTCTACTCCGGGGGCGAGGTGAAAGCGTAGTTCGGCGGGCAGCTTTACCGGCCGACGGCGGCGCGCGGCGGGTGTCAGCATGTCTTCGCCCCGGATTTCGCGGCCATCGATGCTGACGAGCAGCAGGCGGCGGTGGACATAGCCCATGCGCCGCACATAGCCGTCATGGCTGATCTCTATCCGGCTGCCGCTTTCCTGCTCCTGCCGGTGAAATTCGACTTCGGTGACGCCGCGTCCCAGCGTGCCGTCGGGGAGCAAGGCCGTGGAATTGCTGTTGTTCAGCACCAGCGTGCTATGCGCCGCCGTGGTGCGCAGGCCCTGTGCGAGGCCGCCGGGCATCCATGCGCCCTCAAGCGCCGCGCCGCCGCAATTGACGATCAGCCGCTGCGGCCCGTCGCTGATCTCGATCGCGGTGGTGGAGGCGCATCCCGCCTCGGCCAGTCGGGCGACCGGTGGCGGCGCAGCATCGATCTGAACGATGGTCGTGCCCGCGACGAGCCGCTGATAGCCCCAATCGCTCGCCTGCCGCAGCGGACGCGCACGCACGCGGCTTGCCCGGATCACGTCTTCTATGATGGCGGGGTCGATCGCGCCCGTGCCCTGCCAGCTGCCAAGCCCGCCATCGCCATGGGTGAGGCCCAGCAGCGCGGGAACCATTCGCCCCTGCGCTTCGGCGAGGAAAGGCGGCACCTGTTCGCGGCGAACATCATAAACCGCCCGCACCATTGCCAGCAGCATGATGGCGTCCAATTGGTCACTGGGCGATCGCGAGATAATGCCGCCATCGCCATGAACCGTGTTTTCGATGGCGCGCTTGAGACCCGCCTCACCGAAAATCTTGCGGGCAGCGCCACCCGGCAGCAACATTGATGCCGCAACGATCCCGCCCCAGGCCACCAGACGCGGGAGGCCAAGCGGCGCCTTGTCCGCGCCGCGATCTAGATGCCGCGCCGTCCGTGCGATGCAGTTCAGCACCAGCGAGCGATAGACCAGATCGCTGGACGACAGGATAAGCGGCGCATGAGCCGACCAGAAGAGTAGCCGCCAACCAGCATTGTCGGCGCGCCAGGCGGGTTCGCTGGGCGTTTCGGCATGCACGTCCAGCCATTTGCGCAGCACGGCTTCGGCGATGGGCGCGCCCTGTTCCCGCGTCGCCGCCGATGACAGGTCGCGCAGCCATGCAAAGCTGTGCAGATAATCGGCGAAAGCCGGGATGACGGTCAGGCGGTCGAAATCCAGCGTGTTGACCGGCTGCTTCAGTCCGCGAAACAGGAAATAGCCAGCGCGGATCGCCTGGCCAGCCTTCGCATCGCCCGCAATTTCATCATCGGGCACGGCTAGCAATTTGAGCGGATATTTCCCCTTGAGCCGCCGTCCGTGGATCGGCGTTTTCCAGCTCATCAGGTAAAAGCGGTTGGCGACCCGTTGGGCCAGCGACAGGCCCTTGTCATCCGCGACGCGGATGAGGCGCTTGCCCTGTTCGATTCCGTTTTCGGCTGGTTCTGATTCCGCCGTATCCGCAAGCGATGGGCTGGGGATGCGCCGCTTGTCGCTCACCCGCCCTTGAGCTTCCGGATATTGTCGGCATAGGCGGAAGGCCCGCCACGGAAGGTTGCGGTGCCAGCGACCAGCACGTCCGCGCCCGCTTCGATCGCGCGGGGCGCTGTGGTGAAATCGATGCCGCCATCGACCTGCAGGCGAATGTCACGCCCGCTTTTGTCGATCATCTTGCGGATCGCCTCAATCTTGCGCAGCTGATTTTCGATGAAGCTCTGCCCGCCAAAACCGGGATTGACGCTCATCACCAGGATCAGGTCGACATCATCGATCAGATAATCGAGCATCTTGGCCGGGGTGCCGGGGTTCAGCACCACGCCCGCCTGCACGCCCAGCGACTTGATATACTGGATGGAGCGGTGAATGTGCGGCCCGGCTTCCGGGTGGACGGTCAGGATATCGGCGCCTGCCTGCGCGAAGGCGTCGAGATACTGGTCCACCGGAGAGATCATCAGATGGACGTCGAACGGCTTCTTGCTGTGCGGGCGCAGGGCCTTCACGACAGCCGGGCCGATCGTGATGTTGGGCACGAAATGGCCGTCCATCACATCGATATGGACCCAGTCGCAACCCGCCTCGTCAATCGCGCGGACCTCCTCGCCCAGACGGGCGAAGTCGGCGGAGAGGATGGAGGGCGAGATAAGGATAGGGCTGGTCATCAACAGTCGGCTCTAGCCGCGCCTTGGGTCAAGGGCAACGGCGCAGTTCGACCTTATCCACAGGCTTTTTCGGCGCTCGTTGGCGCGGGATTCAGGGCAGGTTGAAAATAGTGGGATCAAGGCCGCGTGACGCCACCGATCCGCGCGGCAAAAACTGCTTCACGCCGTGGAGCGCGACGACATGCGCGCCCTCCAATATCGGGGCGGCGATGAGGCGCATGGTGCATTCGCCGCCGTCGAGCGGCCGTATATCGACGTCCACGGTGAAGCCGCGGCGATGGCGAATGGCATAGGCGCGTAGCTGCTCCATCGCCTCGCGAGAGTCGGGTTGGTAGAGCGATGTGGCGAGCGGGCGCTGAACCGTCATGCCCCGTTCCAGGCCAAACAGATCATAGACGCCGCCTGTCCAACACAGGCTGTCGTCGTCAAGATTGCAGTGCCATAGGCCAATGCCCCGCTCCGCCAGCGCCTGATCATCGCGCGCGGTATGATCGTCGAGCGACACCGAGGCGAGATGCTGGTGCAGGTCGTAGAGCGGCCAGCTATGGTTCAGGGCAAGGGGCTCGGTCGGGCGCAAGCGATGCCTTTCAGACGTTGCCAGATCTCAGTTCTTACAGGGTTGATCTTAATTCATTGTGGCGCGCGGGCAAGCCGGGCAACGAAAAATCCGTCCGTTCCGCCTTGGTCGGCCAGCGTCTCGGGCAGGGTGCGCAGCCAACCGTCCGGACGGGGGGGCAGGCCCTGCGGCAATTCGGCCACGTTCGCGCTCTGAATGCTGAAATCGGGATGGGCGTGAAGGAAGGTTTCCAACTGATCTTCGCCTTCCGCTCGTTCCAGGGAGCAAGTGGCGTAGATCAGGGTGCCACCGGGCCTTAGCCATTGGGCCGCGCGGCTCAGCAACTCCGTCTGTAACTCGGCAAGTTCGGCAATCTGGCGGCCCCCAATGCGATGCAGCACGTCGGGATGGCGGCGATAGATGCCGGTCGCGGTGCAGGGGGCATCGAGCAGGATGGCGTCGGCGGGGGTGGCGGGCTCCCACTGGCGCAGATCGGCTTGAACGATCGTGGCGGAAAGGCCGGTGCGCGACAGGTTTTCGCTCAGCCGTTCCAGCCGCTTCTTCGACTGGTCGATGGCCGTCACCTGCCACCCTGCGGCGGCGAGTTGCATCGTCTTGCCACCGGGCGCCGCGCAGAGGTCCAGCACCGTGCGGCCCTCGCCTTGGCCAAGAAGGCGCGCAGGGCAAGAGGCGGCGATGTCCTGCACCCACCAAGCGCCCTCGGTGAAGCCGGGAAGCTCCGTCACCGATCCGTGATCGGGCAGGCGGACATGGCCGGGCGCAAAACTTTCGCCGCCAAGCTTTTCGGCCCAGCTCGCGGTTTCTGCCGGGTCGCGCAGGGTGACATCGACAGGCGGGCGCACGGCATAGGCGCGCGCGGCGGCAGCGGGCATGTCACTGCCCCACTGGCTTTCCCAGCGCGCCACGACTTCGTCCGGCAATGTGGGTGGATCGGGGAGGGTGGGTGTGGCGCGCGTGACAGTGCCGAAGACGCCATGGACCAGCTTGCGCGGGCCGCCATCGACCAGCGGCAGCGCGGTCGCAATGGCGGCATGGGGCGCAGTGCCGAGCGCCAGCACCTGAATGAGGGCGATGCGCAGGACCATGCGGGCCTTGGCATCCGGGGGCAGCGGCTGGCGGGTAGCGCCGTCGATCAGCGCGTCGAGATCGGGCAGGTGGCGCAGTGTCTCGGCGGCGATGGCATGAACGAGCGCCCGGTCGGGAGCGGGCAGGCCCTGTGC
>CAMPIM010000059.1 GCA_946886365.1 uncultured Novosphingobium sp. | reverse complement strand
AATCGCCCACCACATAGGGCGACCCATCCAACCGCTGACAGCATCCGCCAGCTTCGTTCAGGAGCAGCGTCCCGGCGGCATGGTCCCACGGCAATGTTCGCGCAAAGACCGAAACATCATTCTGCCCCAGCACCAGCCGAGGATATTGCTCCGCCGCACAGCGCGGAATGTCCACAAGCGCAAAAGCCCCTTCCGCCCGCCGTTGAATGTCAGTTCGCTCCTCGTCCGACATGAAATAAACCGCCAGCGCCGCTATCGGCAGCGGATCACCGCTCTCCCGCGCCCGGACCTGCTCGCCATCGATATAACTGCCAGCGCCCAGCGTGGCGTGACACAAGCGTCCGGTAAGCGGGTCCAATATCCATCCCGCCAACGTGGTCCCGGCATCCGCCAAAGCGATCATGATTCCGAAGGGCGGCCGCCCCGCTGCGAAATTGCCTGTCCCGTCAATCGGATCGATGATCCAGTTGAGCCCGTCGCCAGCCCGATCCAATATAGCCGGGTCCGCCGCGCAGGCTTCTTCGCCGATGATTCCCGCTTCGGGCAGGATCTGGCTCAGCCCTTCGGCCAGCCTGATCTCGCTTTCCTTGTCGGCAATGGTAACGAAGTCGTCGATGGCCTTCTCGCTGATCTCGTCGGCGCGCAAATTCTGGAAGCGCGGCATGACGATGTCTCGCGCCACCTCACGCATCAACGTGACGACATCGTCATGCAGCTCGATCGGCATCAGCTACGGTAATCCGCGTTGATCGAGATATATCCATGCGTCAGATCGCACGTCCACACCGTCGCGCGGCCCTCGCCAAGGCCAACGTCCACGCCGATCTGGATATCCTGCCCCTTGAGGTGCGCGGCAACCGGTGCCTCGTCATATCCCTCTACGGCAAGCCCACCCGAGGCCACCTGCGTCACGCCAAACCTGATCGACAGCTTGTCGCGATCCGCCGGCTCGCCCGCTTTGCCCACGGCCATTACGACGCGGCCCCAATTGGCGTCCTCGCCCGCGATCGCTGTCTTCACCAGCGGCGAATTGGCGATCGACAACGCAATCCGGTGCGCGCTCGCGTCGCTCTCCGCGCCTTCGACGCTGATCTCGATGAACTTCGACGCCCCCTCGCCATCGCGCACAACCAGATGCGCCAGTTGCAGGCAAAGGTCGCTCAGCGCCGCCTGAAACGCATCCGCTCCCGCATCGTCCATCGAAGCCAATGGGGCGTTGCCTGCCTTGCCCGTCGCAAAGGCCAGCACCGTATCACTGGTCGACGTATCACTATCGACCGTGATGCAGGAGAAAGTCCGCCGGTTCGCCGCTGACAGCATCTGCTGCAACAGCTTCGGTTCGATCGCCGCGTCGGTAAAGATATAGCCCAGCATCGTCGCCATATCCGGCGCGATCATGCCCGATCCCTTGATGATCCCCACCAGCTCAACGCGCGTCCCGCCAATCATGGCGCTCGTGCGCGCACCCTTGGCATAGGTGTCGGTCGTCCCGATCGTATTCGCCGCCTCTTCCCACTCGCAAGGCGCGGCGGAGAAAGCTGCCTCCAGCCCAGCCTCTGCCTTGTCCACCGGCAAGGGAACACCGATCACCCCAGTAGAAGACACGAACACATCCGAAGGCAGGCACCCAAGATGATTGGCGACCTTCGCCGCGATCGCTTCGACAGCCGCCCGCCCGCGATGGCCGGTAAAGGCATTGGCATTGCCCGCATTGACCACCAGCGCCCGCGCCGACCCGAGCGGAATGGCGTCCCGGCACCATTCGACCTCGGGGGAGGGGCACTTGCTCTGCGTCGTCACGCCAGCAACCGCCGTACCCTCGGCCAGCTCGACATAGGTCAGATCGCAACGATCCCAATTCTTGTACCGCGCCCTGGCAACGCGCGCGGTCACGCCCGAAATCGCGGGAAGTTCAGGAAAGGCTAAGGGGGCGAGGGGAGAGCGCTGTGTCATGAGCGCGGATTAGCGTAATTGCGGAAACCGTCAACGCCCGCGATGATTGCAAACGTTAACCACCTTTAGCCATGGCGCTCTGTAGCCTGATACGTAAGGTGCGCCTCCGAAAGGGGGCGAGCTTGCCACAGCTTCATTCGCGTATTGCTTTCCTGCTGCTGACGGTTTTTGCCGTGGACGGGGCGCTCGCGCAGACCGAGCCGGTCAGCGGCAGTTGGTCATGCTGGACCGACCGAAAGGGAGACCGTTATTGCCGCACCACGTCTACCGTGCGCCTAGCCCGTAAATCCGTGGTGCCTCGACCAATATTCCGTCGCCCACCGCCGGTGTTTAATCCGGCGCCAGTGCTGGCGCCTCGGGTAGTTGTGGCTCCTATACAGACTTTCCGCACGGTTGACCGTTGCCCACGCACGTTTCCGCAGCGTCGACGCTGGCCGACAAGGCAGCAGGTAAGCCCAGGCGCAAAGGTGATAGATGTCGAAGCCACGCTTCGTTCCCGCGATGGCCGACCGGTTTGCCGGTGACGCAGACGCGCTCATCAATTGACTATCCCACAGCCAAACCCTAAATCGCCGCGCATATCCGTGTGCGTTGCTTTAAAAGGGCGCGCGCCCCCCTATTGTCAGGAACTTGCATGTTCGGCGCACTCGCCAAGTCCATCTTCGGATCGTCCAACGAACGTTACGTAAAGTCGTTGGGCAAGATCGTCGAACGCATCGCATCTTTCGAACCCGTCATTTCGGCGATGAGCGACGAGGAACTGACGGCCCAGACGGCCCGATTCCGGGAACGCCTGGCGCAGGGTGAAACGCTCGATGACCTGCTGCCCGAAGCCTTCGCCACGGTTCGTGAGGCCGCCAAGCGCACCCTTCACCAGCGCCACTATGATGTGCAGATGGTCGGCGGCATCGTCCTCCACCGCGGCGAGATCGCCGAAATGCGCACGGGTGAGGGCAAGACGTTGGTCGCGACGCTCGCCACCTATCTGAACGCGCTGGAGGGGAAGGGCGTCCACGTCGTCACCGTCAACGACTATCTCGCCAGCCGCGACTGCGAGTGGATGGGGCAGGTCTATCGTTTCCTCGGCCTGACCACGGGCGTCATCGTCCCGAACCTCAGCGAGGATCAGCGTCGCGAAGCCTATAACGCCGACATCACCTACGCGACGAACAACGAACTCGGCTTCGACTATCTGCGCGATAATATGAAGTACGACCGCGCATCGATGGTGCAGCGGCCCTTCAACTTCGCCATCGTCGATGAGGTGGACTCGATCCTGATCGATGAAGCCCGCACCCCGCTGATTATCTCGGGTCCGACCGACGACAAGTCGGAACTCTATGTCGCCGTCGATGCTATCGTGAAGAAGCTGGACGAAGCCGATTATGAGAAGGACGAGAAGCAGCGCACCGTCACCCTGACCGAGGACGGCACGGAAAAGATCGAGCGTCTGCTGGAAGATGCTGGTCTGCTGGAGGGCGCGAACCTCTACGATTTCGAAAACACCGCCGTCGTTCACCACGTCAACCAGGCCCTGCGTGCGGTCGTGATGTTCCGCCGCGACATCGATTACATTGTCAAAGACGGCAAGGTCATCATCATCGATGAGTTCACCGGCCGCATGATGGATGGCCGCCGCTGGTCGGATGGCTTGCACCAGGCGGTGGAAGCCAAGGAAGGCGTTCAGATCGAGCCGGAAACCAGACGCTCGCCTCCATCACCTTTCAGAATTTTTTCCGCATGTACCCGAAGCTGGGCGGCATGACCGGCACGGCCGCGACCGAAGCGACCGAATTCTACGAAATCTACAAGATGAACGTCGTCACCATTCCGACCAACCGGCCGGTTCAGCGTGTCGATGAGGAAGACAGCTTCTACAAGAATCTGGAAGACAAGTTCCGCGGCATCGCCAAGACGATCAAGGTCCATGCCGAAAAGGGCCAGCCCGTCCTCGTCGGCACGGTGTCGATCGAAAAGTCGGAAATGCTGTCCGAATTCCTCAATCAGGAAGGCGTGAAGCACGCCGTCCTCAACGCTCGCTTCCATGAAAGCGAAGCGCACATCGTCGCGCAGGCGGGCCGGAAGGGCGCCGTCACCATCGCGACGAACATGGCGGGTCGCGGCACCGACATCAAATTGGGCGGCAACCTCGAAATGCGCGTCGAGGACGAACTGCGCGACATGCCGGAAGGGCCGGAGCGCGAATCCGCGATCGCCCGGATCGACGCCGAGATCGAAGCTGAAAAGGCCGAGGTGCTCGCCGCTGGTGGCCTCTTCGTCCTTGCGACCGAACGCCATGAAAGCCGCCGCATCGACAACCAGTTGCGTGGCCGTTCAGGGCGTCAGGGCGACCCCGGCCTCTCGCGCTTCTACCTCAGCCTCGATGATGACCTCATGCGCATCTTCGGCCCGGACACCATGTTCGCCAAGATGATCCGTTCCAATCTTGAGGATGGCGAGGCGCTGCCCCCCTCGAAATGGCTGAGCAAGGCGATCGAAACCGCGCAGAGGAAAGTCGAAGCGCGCAACTACGACATCCGCAAGCAGGTCGTCGAATATGACGACGTCATGAACGACCAGCGCAAGGTCATTTATGAACAGCGCGCCGACATCATGGACGCTGACACCGTTGACGACGTCGTGACGGACATGCGGCACGAAACGGTCAACGACCTTGTCGGCGCATCCTGCCCTCCGGGCACGTATCCCGAACAGTGGGATATCGACCGGCTGAAGGCGCGTACCGCCGAAATCCTCGGGCTTGAACCCGACTTTGACGCATGGCTGACGGAAGATGCCGTCGATCCGGAATTGATCGAGGAACGCCTCAAGACTCTTGCCGATCAATCGGTCGCCGAAAAGATTGCCGGGATCGATCCGGAAAACTGGCACATGATCGAAAAGTCGATCCTGCTCCAGAGTCTGGACCATCACTGGAAAGAGCATCTGTCGACCCTCGACGCGCTGCGCCAGGTCGTTCACCTGCGCGCCTATGCGCAAAAGACGCCGATCAACGAATATAAGCAGGAAGCCTTCGCCCTGTTCGAGCGCATGCTGAGCAACATCCGTGAGGATGTGACCGGCTCGATCGCGCGCGTCCAGTTCAGGATGGAAGAACCGCTGCCCGAGTTCGACCTGCCCGTGCTTCCCGACTTCATCACCACGCACATCGACCCCTTCTCGGGCGAAGATAATAGCGGCGACATCGATGCTGGCCAGTTGGGTGGCATCACCACCACGCTCCCGCGTCCGCCGGTCGGCAATGCACAGCCCGGCGAGTTCACCAATCTGGATATCAGCCGCAACGCACCATGCCCGTGCGGCTCCGGTCAGAAATACAAGCACTGCCATGGCGCGCTCGCCTGAGCGCCAACCGCTAGCGGCAGTTCTGGGGGCTTATCGAATCCCCGTCATGCCAGCAAACTGGCGCGGCGGGGCTCATATCTGAAACGAGGCGGGCGCGCACGGGGCCTTCTGGAGGGGCGATCCATATCGCCCCCATCCCTCAATCCCGCTTGTCCGACCCATCTCCATGCAGCTTGGCCCATAAGTCCGCCGTCCCTGCCTCCTGCGCCTTCGTCACATATTGGGCGGCGACCAGCCAACCCTTGATCGGGCGTAACGGCAGCACTGTCGTCAATATGAGCACCGGGATGCCGACGGCGATATGCACCCATAGAGGCGGCCGCGCCAATATCTCCAGCATCACGATAAAGATGACGCCGGGAACGCAGGCGAACAACTGCACGAACACCGCTGGGCCATCCGCCGGGTCCGCAAAGGAATAATCCAGCCCGCAAACTTCACATCGATCGCGGACGGTAAGAAATCCCTTGAAAATATGCCCTTCGCCGCATCGGGGGCAACGGCCCAGAGCGCCCGTTTCGATCAGCGAACGCCGCGGCAACTTATCCGACGGTTGAACCATGTCCTGCTTTCCCCTGTGCTGATTCCGGGCCTTTGTTGCCACAAGTCCATGTGATGATAGGGGAGCCTAATTCAATTGGCCTTTTTGTCCCACCTGCATATTGCCTCGCTCCAAAGGGCGTCGTCCGCATTGACGTTACGGCATGGCCGTTGGAAAGTTATCACTGGATTGCAGTCGTCAACAATGTCTGTTAAACGCGCCGCGATTTGGATGCCCGACAGCATACAAGTCGCGCCCCCGGCATCCCTTGCTCGGGGGCGCTTTCATTTTTATCGGCTGCAATCCCCATAGGTTATTAATGCGCAGGCTTTCCGCCTACGGGGTCACTCGGCACGTCAAAATTTTCCATGGCGTCATGCAGGACCTGATCGGGACAGGAAGCGGCCAGCGCCCGCACCTTGTACCGCAACGCCAATTCCCGATGCGCCGCGACCTCTTCGGCAGGAGCGTGCCTTGCCAAGGCGTCGTTGACCTTGGCAGCTTCCTCCCGTGCGCGCCGGAACAAATAGGGTGCATCCGTTTGCCCAGACATTGCAACCTCCAGATGGTGAGATGGAAGTGATAGCATGCTGGTTCACGATACTCCTTAACGAGGGTTAAGGCGAGGCTTAGGTGCGATCATCTGCAAAATCGGCCAACAGGATGCGCATACGGCCGAATTCGCGCTCCGACCCCCGCTCCAAATGGCGACCATAGTTTCGCTCTATGAACTTCCACCCGATCCAGTGTAGATGACAGCATGCAGACGCGCCTTGTAGAATATTTCCTGGCGTTAGAGCGCGAAGGTCATTTCGCGCGCGCGGCGTCCTACTGCAATGTCTCGCAACCCACGCTGTCCGTGGGCATCGCGTCACTGGAAGCGCAGCTGGGAAAGCGGCTGATCCGGCGCGATCGCAAATATGTGGGTTTGACCGCAGAGGGCGAGGCTATCCTGCCATGGGCACGTCAATTGATCGCTGCTGCCGAAGCCCTTGGTCACGCGGCGGAAACGGCCCGTGGTCCGCTGAAAGGCGAATTAAGGCTGGGCGCGATCCCGGCTGCCATGCCGGTGATCGGCCATCTCACCGAAGCCATGCTGGAGCGCCATCGGGGCCTTAACATCTCCGTCCGCGCGCTCACTTCCCGGCAGATCGAGCGGGGCCTTGCTGCGTTCGAACTGGACGCCGGGATCACCTATCTCGATTTCGAACCACCGGCCCACGCCTTGTCAGTGCCTCTTTATATGGAGCGGGCGATCCTCATCGGTGCGGTCGGCTGTGCGGCGATACCCGATCCGCTGGATTGGGCCGATCTTGCAGACCTGCCGCTGTGCCTGTTGCATCAGGGCATGCAGAACAGGCGTATCCTGGACGCGCGTCTGGCCGAACGGGGGCTTGCCCTGCGCCCGGTGGTCACGGCGGACAGCTATGTCGCACTGCTCGGCCTTGTGCAGCAGGGGCGGCTCTGTTCTATCATTCCGGAAAATCATGCCACCTTGCTGGAAGGGCTGGCCTGGGCGCGCACTTATCCGCTGCCCGCCACGGCGGAAGGCAGTCGCGTGGGCGTCATAGTGTCGGATCGTGCACCGATGGGACCGTTGGCTCAAGCGGTCCTCAGCGTCGCGCGCGACCTGCGCTTGCCCAACGGGTATCGCGCCGCTTCATAGAATATCTCTATCACCCATTAGGGGCTTCAATTTGACCCGAGCCGGGTGGCCCGGCACCATGGCGGCGGATCGAAGGCTGCAGGTAGGGCAGGATGGAAGCATTTATTGAACGCTGGACCGCGCGTCATGGCGCCACGCGCGACCAGTTACTGCCCCTTCTGCATGCGGTGCAGAACGAGGCGGGCTATATCGACGATGCGCAGGTCCCGATAATTGCGCAGGCGTTGAACCTCACTCGCGCGGACGTGCATGGCGTCATCACCTTCTACCATGATTTTCGCCGTGTTCCGCCCGGCCGCCACATTGTGAAGCTCTGCCGCGCGGAAAGCTGCCAATCACGCGGCGGCGCGGCGATCGAACATCAGGCGGCGCAAATTCTGGGCGTCGCCATGGGGGAGACCCGGGCTGATGGTCAGCTAAGCCTGGAGCCTGTCTATTGCCTGGGCCTTTGTGCGATCGGCCCGAACGCGCTGGTGGACGGCCGACCGGTTGCAGGGGTCGATGCCAAAGCCCTGGAGCGGATCGCGGCGGAGATGGCGGCATGAGCCGGGTCTTCATCAGCCGAGATATGGCCTCCGTCGCGCTCGGCGCCGACGAAGTCGCGCGCGGCTTCACGCAGGCAGGGTGCGAAGTGGTGCGCACTGGATCGCGCGGCTTGTTTTCCATCGAGCCGCTAGTGGAAGTGGAGACTGACGGGGGCCGCATCGGCTATGGGCCGGTCGGACCGCAGAACGTCGCGGCGGTGCTGGACGGCACGCATCCCGCCAGACTGGGCAAGGTCGACGAGTTGCCCTTCTTCGCTGGTCAGCAGCGCTTTACCTTCGCACGATGCGGCATCATCGATCCACTGAGCCTTACCGATTATGCGGCCCATAATGGCTGGAAGGGGCTGGAAAAGGCTCGCGCCATGCCTCCCCAGCAAGTGGTTGATGCGGTCAAGGCGTCGGGGCTGCGCGGGCGCGGCGGCGCCGGTTTCCCGACCGGGATCAAATGGCAGACGGTGCTGGATGCGCCAGGCGGCCCCAAGTTCATCGTTTGCAACGCCGATGAAGGCGACAGCGGCACCTTCGCGGATCGGATGCTGATGGAGGGCGATCCCTTCTGCCTGATCGAAGGCATGGCGATCGCCGCCTATGCCGTCGGCGCGGCCGATGGCTATATCTATGTCCGCAGCGAATATCCCTACAGCATCGCCACCATGCGCGCGGCGATCGATGCCAGCGCGCATCTCATCGCGCCCTTCACGCTGGAGGTGCGCGAGGGCGCGGGCGCCTATGTCTGCGGCGAGGAAACGGCGCTGCTCGACAGTATCGAGGGCAAACGCGGACAGGTGCGGGCAAAGCCGCCGCTCCCGGCTTTGCAGGGCCTGTTTGGTCAGCCGACTGTCATCAACAATGTGCTGTCGCTGGCTGCGGTGCCCTTCATCCTGGCGGAGGGGCCGGATGCCTATGCGACGGTTGGCTTTGGCCGTTCGCGCGGAACCATGCCCGTGCAGCTCGCAGGCAATGTGAAGCATGGCGGCCTTTATGAGATCGGCTTCGGCATAACATTGGGGGAACTGGTGAACCAGATCGGCGGCGGTACGGCCAGCGGCCGCCCCGTTCGCGCGGTGCAGGTGGGTGGCCCACTTGGCGCTTACTTCCCGCCGTCCATGTTCCATCTGCCGTTCGATTATGAAGCCTTTGCGCAAGCTGGCGGGCTGATCGGCCATGCGGGCATCACTGTCTTCGATGACAGCGTCGATATGGCGCATATGGCGCGCTTTGCCATGGAGTTCTGTTCGGTCGAAAGCTGCGGCAAATGCACGCCCTGTCGGATCGGATCGACGCGGGGGGTGGAGATCATGGATCGGCTGCTGACCCGCAGGGCGGAGGGGCTGCCTCCAGCGAACCCGCCCATTTCGCCAGGACTGAGCAAGGCGCTCTATTCACGAGCGCCCGGCGCCATGCAACGCGGCGTGGACGAGGATCTGCAACTGCTGCGCGACCTGGCCGACACGATGAAATATGGCTCGCTCTGCGCGCTGGGTGGGTTCACACCCTATCCGGTGTTGAGCGCGCTCGATCATTTCCCCGAAGACTTTGGCGCGCCCGCGTCTACCAAGGAAGCTGCGGAATGACCTTCACCCGCGAAGCCGATCATGGCACCCCGCCAGCCATAGCCAACGGCAGGTCCGTCACGCTCACAATAGATGGCGAGCGCGTCACCATGCCAGAGGGCACGAGCATCATGCGCGCCGCTTCGCTCACCGGCTGCTCCATTCCCAAACTGTGCGCCACCGACAATCTGGAGAGTTTCGGCTCCTGTCGCTTATGCCTGGTCGAGGTGGAAGGACGCAGCGGCTATCCCGCATCCTGCACCACGCCCATCGCCGAAGGCATGGTGGTTCGCACCCAAAGCGATCGGCTGAAGCAGCTGCGTCGGGGGGTGATGGAGCTTTATATCTCCGACCATCCCCTCGACTGCCTGACCTGCGCCGCCAATGGCGACTGCGAATTGCAGGATCAAGCCGGTGCGGTGGGACTGCGCGAGGTCCGCTATGGCTATGACGGCGCAACCAATATGGGGCAGGCCAAGGACCAGTCGAACCCCTATTTCGACTTCGATCCCAGCAAATGCATAGTCTGCTCTCGCTGCGTGCGCGCCTGTGAAGAGGTGCAGGGCACCTTCGCGCTGACTATCGAGGACAGGGGCTTCGGATCGAAAGTCTCGGCGTCGCAGGGTGAGGATTTCCTTGGCTCCGAATGCGTGTCCTGCGGCGCCTGCGTGCAGGCTTGTCCCACCGCCTCGCTGATCGAAAAGAAAGTGGTGGAGGTCGGCACGCCCGACCGGGCCATCGTCACCACCTGCGCCTATTGCGGCGTGGGCTGCACCTTCCGCGCGGAAATGCGTGGTGAGGAGCTGGTGCGCATGGTGCCGTGGAAAGAGGGCAAGGCCAATCGCGGCCATAGCTGCGTCAAGGGCCGGTTCGCCTGGGGCTATGCCCAGCATCAGGACCGGATACTCAACCCCATGATCCGCGCATCCGTGGACCAGCCCTGGCGCGAGGTATCGTGGGACGAAGCCATCGCCCACACGGCAGCGGAATTCCGCCGCATCCAGGCCAAATATGGTACGCGCTCCATTGGCGGCATCACGTCAAGCCGCTGCACCAATGAGGAAACCTTCCTCGTCCAGAAGCTCGTCCGCCAGGGTTTCGGCAATAACAATGTCGATACCTGCGCCCGCGTCTGCCACTCGCCCACCGGCTATGGGCTCAGCACGACCTTCGGCACCTCTGCCGGGACGCAGGATTTCGACAGCGTGATGCAGTCCGACGTGATCCTCGTCATCGGCGCCAACCCGACTGACGGCCACCCCGTATTTGCCTCGCGCATGAAGAAGCGGTTGCGGCAGGGCGCCAAGCTGATCGTCATCGACCCGCGTCGCATCGATATGGTGAAGTCCCCCCATGTCGAGGCGGAACATCATCTGCCGCTGCGCCCGGGCACCAACGTCGCCATGCTGACGGCTCTCGCTCATGTCGTCGTGACCGAGAAGCTGTACGATGAAGCCTTCATTCGCGCGCGCTGCGATTGGGACGAATTTGCCGAATGGGCCGAGTTCGTGTCACAGCCAGCCCGTTCTCCCGAAGCCATCGAACCGCTGACGGGAGTAAAGGCGCAGGATGTGCGCGCCGCCGCTCGCCTCTACGCCACTGGCGGCAACGGCGCGATCTATTACGGCCTCGGCGTCACGGAACATAGCCAGGGCAGCTCGACCGTCATGGCGATCGCCAATCTCGCCATGGCGACCGGCAATGTCGGGCGCGAAGGCGTGGGCGTGAACCCGCTGCGAGGACAGAATAATGTGCAGGGCGCCTGTGACATGGGCAGCTTCCCGCACGAATTTTCCGGCTATCGCCACGTTTCCGACGATGCCACGCGCGCGCTGTTCGAACAAAGCTGGGGCGTTGCGCTGGACCCCGAGCCGGGGCTGCGCATCCCCAACATGCTGGATGCGGCGACCGACGGCACCTTCAAGGGCATTTTCATCCAGGGCGAGGACATTCTCCAGTCCGACCCCAATACGCACCATGTCGCGGCCGGGCTGGCGGCGATGGAGTGCGTCGTGGTGCAGGACCTCTTCCTCAACGAGACCGCCAATTACGCGCATGTCTTCCTGCCCGGCTCGACCTTCCTGGAAAAGGACGGAACCTTCACCAATGCCGAACGGCGCATTCAGCGCGTGCGCAAGGTGATGGCGCCCCTCAACGGCTATGAAGATTGGGAGATCGTGCAACTGGTCGCCAACGCCATGGGATTGGGCTGGACCTACAGCCACCCGGCGCAGATCATGGACGAAATCGCCGCGCTCACCCCGACCTTCGCGGGCGTGCATTATGACCGCCTGGACGCAGAGGGATCGCTGCAATGGCCCGCGAACGACAGCGCTCCCCACGGCACGCCGACCATGCATATCGACGGTTTTGTTCGGGGCCGGGGCAAGTTCGTCGTCACCGACTATGTGCCGACCGATGAAAAGACCGGCCCACGCTTCCCGCTACTGCTGACCACCGGGCGCATCCTTAGCCAATATAATGTCGGCGCGCAGACCCGCCGCACCGCCAATGCCGCCTGGCATCCCGAAGACCGACTGGAAATCCATCCCAGCGACGCGGAAAACAGGGGCCTTAAGGACGGAAATTGGGTAACGCTCCGCAGCAGGGCAGGGGAAACCACCCTGCGAGCGCTGGTGACCGAACGGGTAGCACCGGGCGTTGTCTATACCACCTTCCACCATCCCGAAACGCAGGCGAACGTCATCACCACCGACTATTCGGACTGGGCCACCAACTGCCCGGAATATAAGGTGACGGCGGTGCAGGTGTCCGCATCCAACGGACCCAGCGACTGGCAGAAAAGCTATGACGCGCAAGCCCGGCGCAGTCGGCGCATCGACATGATCCACGCAGCGGAATGACGGCATGACTGAAGACCACTCGATGATGTCCAATCGGGACCGGCTGGTTTATATGGCCAACCAGATCGCCAGAAACTTCATGACCATGGGCGAAGACAAAGCGGCGCAGGCGGTCGCCGATCACATCGCCAAATTCTGGGAACCGCGAATGCGGGCGCAGATATTCGCCCTGCACGAGAAGGGGGAAGCGACATTCGCTCCGGTTGCCGCCAGGGCGATCGCCCTCTTGCGCGCCGCAGGCCCACCACCGCCGCAGACGCGCGCTACGGAGTTTAACAACGTGAACGAAGCTGGTCGCTCCGACGCAGGCTGAAACGCGACATGCAGGCGGCGTCTGGCGGATCATCTGTTCTGGCATGCGACGAGGTTGGGCGTGGTGTGAGACTGGACTGGTAACGGCTTTGTGCCGGTCACCTATCTCATTATGCCACCTTGGCTTCGAAGGCGAACGGGCTAAGGACTTCCTGCTGATCCTCGATCATCTCGGCGAGTGGAACCAGGGCGATGCATGGGCGCTAGCATATGTTCGCTGACTCGTCCGAAGATTTTGCCAAATCCATGATTTGGTAAAGTTATGAGCCTACAATCTGCCGCGTGTTTGGTTTTTCCATATTTCTTGGGATCATCTTGATCCTGTTAACGCCAGTTGCGCTCATTGGCGCCGTTCTCTTTCTACTCCGCAAGAGGTGGCGAAGCACATCTCCTGAACAGCGGATTAGGCGCGTCGCGATAGTGCTGGCCGGCCTGTTGGTTGTGACATCGCCCTATCTCCTTTTTAAAGCCTATGAGCTTCGCCTCGTCCTAGCGAGGGTTCCAGCCCCGCTGCATGTCGCGTGGATCGAATACCGCCTCGAAGATTCCTTCGGCGGCATCGGTTTGCCGGGTGACAATGAGACCGGCTTTGTCGTCTATCGACTTACCGAGGCGAGTACCCAATGGGCGCGCAGCAAAGGAGCACGGCTAGGTGAAGCGTTGCCAGGTGGGGCAAAAAGGTGGCACGAGACGCCCGTTGACGATAGTGGAGCGCGAAACACTTGGAATCACTACGATGGCGAGGTGGACAAGCATAGGCATCCGGCCACTATCGCCGAGTATCTCGATAAATATGGATTCTCTATTCCGATTGAAAAAGGTCGCGATGACGAAGCTAATCGCGCGATTCGGAAACCGGGATCATTCTATTCATACCGTCGTGGGGGCAGCGTAACGATCATCGATCCCGCGCGTGGGAAGGTATATTTTGCCTACGCAGGATAGCCTGCACACTAAAAGCTGGCGGAAGGGGTGGGATTCGAACCCACGGATGCTTGCGCATCGGCGGTTTTCAAGACCGCTGCAATCGACCACTCTGCCACCCTTCCGAGGTGAACTTTCAAGACCGCTGCCTTAAACCACTCGGCCACCTGTCCGTCCGCTCGCTTCCTAGCGAAGCTTTGCGTCATGCCAAGTGTAAAATGACCAAAATCCGCTTTCGGCGCGTTCTTGTGGGGACAGAAGCGACAAGGGGGATTTTGCCTCCTGCCGTCGCTGTGCCACAAAGGGCTGAGGGAGATTCTTTAATGCGTTCAACCATTCACTCGCTTCTACTGCGTCTTGCCGTTGTCACGGCGGGCAGCTTGATGGCGGGGCCTGGCATGACGCAGGACATGGCTCAGGACGCGGGTTTCCGCAGCTATCTGGAAACGCTTCGGCCAAAGGCGCAGGCGATGGGCATCCGCTCTTCCACGCTGGATTCCGTCTTCCCCACGCTCACGCCCAACCCACGGGTTGTCCAACTGGACCAGAACCAGCCGGGGGGAGGGGCCTATTCCCCCATTCCCAATTTCGAACCCTATCGGCGTCAGCATGTCGATGCCGCGCGCATCAGTCGTGGCCGCACCGCTTATCAGGCGAACCGCGCCCGGCTTGCCCGGATAGAGGCGGAAACCGGCGTGCCTGAGGAAATCATGGTCGCGATCTACGGTCATGAAACCAATTATGGTTCCTATACCGGCGACTTCGACCTCATCCGCTCGCTTGCGACGCTATCCTATGAGGGCCGCCGCCGCACCCTGTTCGAACCGGAATTGCTGGCGACGCTCAAGATGCTGGACAATGGCGTACCGCGCAGCCGCCTGGTCGGCAGTTGGGCAGGGGCGACGGGCTATCCCCAGTTTCTTCCCAGCGTCTATCTGCGTCTGGCCAAGGATGGCGACGGCGACGGCCGTGCCGATATCTGGAACAGCGAAGCCGACGCGCTGGCCTCGATCGCCAACTATTTCGTCAACGCAGGCTGGCGGCGTGGCCAGCCTTGGGGCGTGGCCGTTTCGGTGCCCGCCGGGTTCAACCGGGCTAGCGTATCGGCACGGCTTTCGCCTGCCCGCTGTCCCCGCGTATTTAACCGTCACAGCCGCTGGCTGACGATGGCCGAATGGCGCAGCCGGGGCATCGTTCCGGCGGGCGACAGTTGGCCAGCGGATACAGTGCTGGCAACGCTGCTCGAACCCGATGGTCCGGGTAAGACCGCCTATCTGCTCACCAGCAATTACCGGGCGATCCTCGATTATAATTGCTCGAATTTCTACGCCCTGTCCGTCGGGCTGCTCGCCGACGCCGTCCGGCAATAAGGGCGCTGCCGCGTCGCCTGTTGCGCCAGCCCTCTTGAGAATGTGTCTGTCATGGCTAATGACAGGGGCAGGGCATTCTCATCACCCGAATCCATCAGTGCGAAGGCAGTCCTCATGAACAAGTCACTAGCCGCCATCCTCTTCGTCGGATTGCTGGCGCAGCCTCTCACGGCTGCCGCGCCTCCTTACACCAGTGAGGCGCCCATCGCTTACATGAAGGACCTGTCGTCGGGCGCCGTGCTGTATGACAAGGGCGGCGAAACGCGCATCCCGCCAGCGTCGATGGCGAAAATGATGACGGCGCACGTCGCCTTCCGCCTGATCCAGAAGGGCGACCTGAAGCTGGACACGAAATTCACTGTCCGCCCCGAAACCTGGAAGCAGTGGCATGGCCCGGCGGCCGGTTCGACCATGTTCCTGTCGGCGGGCGAGCAGGTGTCGGTCGAAAATCTCCTCCACGGCATCGTGACCCTATCCGGCAATGACGCCTGCGTGGTGTTGGCCGAAGGGATCGCCGGGACGGAGCAGGCCTTCGTCGCGCAGATGAATGACGAAGCCAAGCGTCTCGGCCTCAAGAACAGCCATTTCGGCACAAGCAACGGCTGGCCGGATGAAGGCGTCACCTATGTGACCGCGCAGGACCTTGCCCGTCTCGCCGAAGCGACGATCGAGGAGACGCCTGACCTCTACAAGCGCTTCTACGCGACGCGCGCCTTCACCTGGGGCAAGACCATGGGCGGCTCCGACATTGCGCAGGCGAACCGCAACCCGATCCTCGGTAAGGTTGCCGGTGCCGACGGCCTCAAGACCGGCCATACGGAGGAAGCGGGCTTTGGCTTTACCGGCTCGGCCGAACAGGATGGCCGCCGCATCGTCATGGTTGTTGCTGGCCTGCCGACCTACAATGGCCGCGTTTCGGAATCCGTCCGCTTCATGGACTGGGGCTTCAAGGCATGGAAAGCGCAGCCGCTCTTCAAAAAAGGCCAGACCGTCGAAACGGCGGAGGTTCAACTGGGCAGTGCCACCAGCGTGCCGCTCGTCGCGCCGCAGGACATGGCGGTAACGCTGCCCCGCACCGCGTCGGGCAACATCTCGGTCAAGGTCGCCTATACCGGCCCGATCAAGGCCCCCATCGCCAAGGGGCAGAAGATCGCCGAACTGATCGTCTCCACCCCCGACACCCCGCCGCAGGTGTTGCCTCTGGTGGCGGGCGAAGAAGTGTCTGAAGCAGGCATCTTCGGTCGCCTCTGGAACGGTCTAAAGTCCTTCTTCGGGTGACACGCGGCCGGTTCATCACTCTGGAGGGCGGGGAGGGCGCAGGTAAATCGACGCAGCTCCGCGCCCTCGCCGCCGCCTTGCGTGCGAAGGGCCTGGAGGTCGTGGAAACCCGCGAACCCGGCGGCAGCGAAGGCGCGGAAGCTATCCGCGCCCTCCTCCTCACAGGGGCCGCCGACCGCTGGAACCCGCGCGCCGAAGCGCTCCTCTTCGCCGCAGCCCGCGCCGATCATATCGAAAAAACCATCCGCCCCGCACTAGATCGCGGCGCGTGGGTCCTGTCCGACCGTTTCCTGGACAGCAGCCGCGCCTATCAGGGCATGGGCGACCTCACCGACGCGGATATATTGACCCTCCACCGCATCGGCAGCGCCGACTTCCTCCCCGACCGCACCTTCTTCCTCACGCTCCCCGAAGCCGAGGCGCAGCAGCGCGCCTGGTCCCGCGACGGCGACGCAGCCGATCGCATCGGCGGCCGCGACGCAGCCTTCCACGCCAATGTAGCATCCGCCTTCGCCCGCTTCGCCGAGCAAGACCCCGCCCGCATCCGGACCGTCGATGCATCGGGCCACCCCGAAGCCGTAACCTCGCGCCTCCTCGCAGCGCTCGACGACCTGCTGCCATGACCACCATCCTCGGCCATGACACCCAAGCCGACATGCTACTCGCCGCCGCGCGCAGTGGCCGCATGCATCATGGCTGGATCCTCGCTGGCCCGCGCGGCATCGGCAAGGCGAGCTTCGCCCGCGCCCTGGCCCTTCGCCTCCTAGCCGAAGCAGCAGGTCCCGCGCCCGAAGGCGAAGGCCTGTCCGTCCCCACCGATCACCCCATCCGCAAGCTGGTCGAAGCCGAAGCCCATCCCGACTACGCCGAACTCTATTGCCTGGAAAAAGAAACCGGCACCGCCCGCAACATCTCCGTCGATCAGGTGCGCGGCCTCCAGCGCCTCGTCCAGTCCGCGCCCTCCCTGTCCTCACGCCGAATCGTCGTCATCGACAGCGCCGACGACCTGGAACGCGGCGCCGCCAACGCGTTACTCAAAACGCTGGAAGAGCCGCCCACCGACATGCTCTTCTTCCTCGTCAGCCACGCGCCCGGCCGCCTCTTGCCCACCATCCGCTCGCGCTGCCGCACCCTGCGCTTCGACACGCTCGACGGCGAAGCGATGCGCACCATCCTGCGCCAAGAGCAGCCCGACCTACCCCCCGCAGACATAGAGGCGCTCGCCGCCCTGGGAGAGGGCGCGCCCGGGAAGGCTCTGCGCTACGCGGGCCTAGACGTAACCGACCTGGACCGCATGCTCCGCGCGATCGCAGCCGATGGCGACCCCGGCAACCGCCACCGCCTCATCCTCGCAAAGCAGCTCTCGGGAAAAGCCGCGCGGCCGCGCTATGAAGCCTTTCTCGAACGCGTGCCCGCCTTCATCGCCGACGCCGCCCGCCAGCGCAGCGGTCCCGCGCTGGGCCTGGCACTGGACCACTGGGAAGCCGCGCGCCAACTCGCCAGCGGCGCCATCATCCTCTCGCTCGACCCCGCGGCCGTCGCTTTCGAACTCGCGGGCCATGTCGCCGCACTCGCCCCGGATCAGCGTTGAAAAGCAGGCTTTGCGCGCGCCTTAACAGCCGCTAGGGAAGGCGCATGTCGCAGCCCTACACCATCACCACCGCCATCAGCTATCCCAACGGCCGTCCGCATATCGGCCACGCCTATGAGGTGATCGCCACCGACGCGATCGCCCGGTTCCAGCGGATGATGGGCCGCGACGTCTTTTTCCAGACGGGCACCGACGAGCATGGCCTGAAAATGGATCAGGCCGCCCGCACGCGCGGCATCGAACCGCGCGCGCTTGCTGATGAAATGTCCGGCTATTTCAAGGATATGAACGACAGTCTGAACATCAGCTATGATCGTTTCATCCGCACCAGCGAGCCTGACCATCACCGCGCATCCCAAGCCATCTGGCAGGCGATGGAGGCCAATGGCGACCTCTATCTCGGCCGCTATGAAGGTTGGTACTCCGTCCGCGACGAAGCCTTTTACGACGAAAAGGAACTGGTCGATGGGGAAGGGGGCGAAAAGCTCTCGCCTCAGGGCACGCCGGTCGAATGGACCGTCGAGGAAAGCTGGTTCTTCCGCCTGTCCGCCTATCAGCAAAAGCTGCTCGACCTCTACAACAGCCAGCCCGACTTCATTCAGCCCGACAGCCGTCGCAACGAAATCATGCGCTTCGTGGAAGGCGGCCTCTCGGACCTCAGCGTCTCGCGCACCAGCTTCGACTGGGGCGTCAAGGTGCCGGGGAGTGACGGCCATGTCATGTATGTCTGGGTCGATGCGCTCACCAACTATTTGACCGGCTGCGGTTATCCCGACGATGCCCAACGCATGGCGCGCTACTGGTCCGAGGGCGGCGACATAACGCACATCATCGGAAAAGATATTGTGCGTTTTCATGCCGTTTATTGGCCAGCATTCCTGATGAGTGCGAAGTTGCCCCTTCCCAAGCAGATTTTCGGCCACGGCTTCCTCCTCAACAGGGGTGAGAAGATGTCGAAGTCGGTCGGCAACGTCGCCGACCCGATGGAACTGGCCGAGCGTTTCGGCGTGGATCAACTCCGCTACTTCCTCCTGTCCGAAGTCACTTTCGGCAATGACGGCAGCTACAGCGCAGAGGCGATCGTCGCCCGGTCGAACAGCGACCTGGCCAACAGCTTCGGCAATCTGGCGCAGCGAACCCTGAGCTTCATCGCCAAGAATCTCGAAGGTTGCTTGCCCGAACCCGCGCCGCAGGATGTGGACAGCGATCTACTGAAAACAATCAGCGACGCCGCCCAAACCTTCCAGACCGCCATGGCCGGTCTCGCTCCCTCGACCGCGATTGAAGCCTGGATGCGCGCGGTATTCGCCTGCAACGCCTATATCGACGCCCAAGCGCCCTGGGCTTTGCGCAAGACAGACCCGGCGCGGATGGAAGCGGTGCTGGCGACGCTTTACGAAGCCATCGCCAACCTTGCCATCATCATTCAGCCGGTAATCCCGGCCAGCGCCACCGCGCTGCTCGACCAGATGGGCGTTCCGCAGACGGGCCGGACCTACGAAGCGATCGGCAGCAACACCTACGCCGATCTCCGCGCCAGCGGCTTCGCGCTCGCCGCCCCCAAGCCCCTCTTCCCGCGCCTCGAACTCACCGAAGCGGATGCCTGATCCATGCTGATCGACAGCCATTGCCACTTGAATTACAAAGGCTTGGTCGAAGATCAGCAGAATGTGCTTGAACGCGCGCGCTCCGCTGGCATCGACTTGATGCTGAACATCGCGACGCGCGAAAGCGAATGGGATGCGGTGCTCGCGACAGCCGAACAACAACCCGATGTCTACGCCACCGTGGGAATCCATCCCCACGAGGCGGACGAGCATCCCCATATCGACACGGCCAAGCTGATCGAACGCGCTGCCCACCCTCGCGTGGTCGGCATCGGGGAAACCGGCCTCGACTATTATTACGACCATAGCGACCGCGCCCGGCAGCAGAACAGCTTCCGCGCGCATATCGCAGCCTCACGCGCAACCGGCCTGCCGCTCATCGTCCACACCCGCGATGCCGAGGAAGATACGCTGGCCATCATGCGCGAGGAAATGGGGCAGGGGGCCTATCCCGGCGTCATCCACTGCTTCACCGCGAGCGGAGCCTTCGCCGATGCGGCCCTGGACCTCGGCTTTTACATCAGCATTTCGGGTATCGTGACCTTCAAAAGCGCGAAGGATCTTCAGGAAACCGCTGCCCGTCTGCCGCTAGATCGGCTGCTGGTTGAAACGGACTCCCCCTTCCTCGCCCCCGTGCCCCACCGTGGCAAGTCCTGCGAACCGGCATTCGTCGCCGACACCGCACGCTTTCTGGCAAACCTGCGCGGCGAAAGCGTGGAGCAACTGGCCGCCGCAACCTCAGCGAACTTCCGCACCTTGTTCAGCAAGACCGGAGCAGCGCAAAACGCATGAGCCTCAAGCTCACTATCCTGGGCTGTGGCACCTCATCGGGCGTCCCCCGGATCGGCAATGACTGGGGAAGCTGCGATCCTGCCGAGCCGAAGAACCGGCGGACACGGGCATCGATCCTGGTGGAAAGCCCCACCACGCGCCTCCTGATCGACACGTCGCCAGACATGCGCGCCCAACTGCTGGCCGCCAATGTCATCCATATCGACGCCATTCTCTGGACCCATGACCATGCCGATCATTGTCACGGCATCGATGACGTGCGCCAGCTTTACCACCACCGCCGCACGCCCGTGCCAGGCTATGCCCGCCGCCAGACATTGAAACTTCTGAAGGAACGCTTCGCCTACGCCTTTGAAGGACGGCAGGGCTATCATCCGACCATAGAGCCGCATGTGCTGCCCGATGGCCTGCGCATTGGCGACATCGACATCGCCTGCACTGACCAACCCCATGGCGAGATTTACTCGACCGGCTTTCGCTTCACATCAGGCGGTAGATCGATAGGCTATGCCACTGATTTCCATGATCTTACGGCCGACATGATCAGTCTTTACGACGGGTTGGACGTCTGGGTTGTCGACGCCCTCCGCGAAAAGCCGCATCCGACCCATCCGCATCTGGCCCTGACCCTCGATGGCATTTCGGCCGTCCGTCCCGGCCGCGCCATCCTGACGCATATGGATCAAAGCATGGACTATGCGGCTCTGTTGAAAACGCTGCCGGACGGCGTGGAGCCCGGCTATGATGGCATGTGCATTGAATTGAACGGGGATGGGGGCTGACGGCATGAATGGGGATCAGGCGGCTTCCAGCATCTGGTATGTGCTCGCGCTTGTTCTCGTCGGCTCCGCCTTGCTGGCTCGGCGCATGCCCATGGCTGGCATGCTGCGCCTCGCATTGGTCTGGGTCGCCATATTCGCGGCCCTGCTGGGATTGTTCAAAATTGGTGAGAAAGCCGGACTTTTCTCCACCCGAATGGCTGGGGAAGGGGCAGGGCCAATCTCGCAAGAGGCGACGCCAACACCGCCTCCTGCCCGCGCCGAAGGTCAGGCACTTCGCATTCCCATAGCACCCGATGGCCATTTCTGGGTCGAAGGAACAGTCAACGGCACCGCCACTCGTTTCCTCATCGACAGCGGTGCCAGCATAACAGCTCTTTCCGTCTCCTCCGCTCGTGCGGCCGGGCTCAATTTTGACCTGAACGCACCGGGCGTGTCGATGATGACCGCGAACGGCCAGATCGACGCCAAGCGTTCCTCCATCTCCACTCTGGCTATCGGCCCGGTCCGGTCGAGCGATCTGCCCATCGTCATATCACCCGCTTTTGGTGAGGTGAACGTCATAGGGATGAACATGCTGTCCCGGCTCAAAAGCTGGGGCGTCGAAAATGGTGAGATGGTGCTCAATCCATGACGGCAACCTTGGCGCTGCGCGCACCGACCCAGCGTGAAAGGCTGAAGGCGATCGTCGGCGGTTCTACGGGCAATCTGGTGGAATGGTATGACTGGTACGCCTATGCCGCCTTCACCCTCTATTTCGCACCGCATTTTTTCCCCAGCGAGGATCGCACCGCACAGCTTTTGAGCGCCGCCGGGATATTCGCCGTGGGCTTCCTGATGCGGCCGATCGGTGCCTGGCTGATGGGCATTTATGCGGACCGGCATGGACGCAAAAGCGGTCTCACCCTGTCCGTTGCGCTCATGTGCGCCGGCTCGCTGCTCATCGCTGTCACGCCGGGCTATGATGTGATCGGGGTAGGGGCGCCCCTGCTGCTCGTCCTTGCTCGCCTGATGCAGGGGCTTTCGATCGGCGGCGAATATGGTGCCAGCGCGACCTATCTGTCTGAAATGGCGGGGCGTGATCGGCGCGGTTTCTTCTCCAGCTTTCAATATGTTACGCTGATCGCCGGGCAGCTTGTGGCAATTTGCGTGCTACTCATCCTTCAGGGTGTGCTGACCACTGAGCAGCTTGACGATTGGGGGTGGCGGATACCCTTCCTGATTGGTGGTGCGCTGGCCGTGATCGTCTTCTGGCTGCGCCGTGGGCTAAGTGAAACGCAAAGCTTCCATGCGGCGAAAGCCGAAGGAACACCGCGATCCGGTTTTGTTGAGCTCATCACGAAGCATCCTCGCGAGACGCTGACCGTGATGCTCCTCACGGCGGGCGGCACGATCGCCTTCTATGCCTATTCGATCTATATGCAGAAATTCCTGGTGAACACGTCGGGGCTCAGCCGGGAAACAGCGTCGCAGATCAATGGGATAACCTTGTTCTTTTTCACGGCTCTGCAACCGCTCGCTGGCGCGCTCTCCGACCGGATCGGGCGCAAGCCGTTAATGATCGGCTTCGGCATCCTGGGCATGCTGTTCACCTATCCGATATTCGCCACGCTCGCCGTAACTCGTGATCCGCTGGTGGCGGGCCTGCTGGTGATGGCGGGCCTGATCATCGTCACCGGCTACACATCGATCAACGCCGTCGTGAAGGCGGAGCTTTTCCCGGCCCATATCCGCGCCCTTGGCGTCGCGCTGCCATATGCCCTGGCGAATACATTGTTCGGCGGCACGGCCGAATTCGTGGCGCTCTATTTCAAGCAGATCGGCATCGAACAGGCATTTTACATCTATGTAAGCGTCATGATCGCCATATCGCTGATCATCTACATCAAAATGCCTGACACCCGTCGCCACAGCCAAATCCTGGAAGACTGAAACGGGGGAAATGCCGGATCAACGGCGATCGCTCATTTTACCTCTCTTCGTCACGCCGCACAGGGTCACCCCAACCGATACTTAACATAAGATATATTATCGAATAAATTTCGTGTAAGCGCCGGATAGAAATGACACCCCTCTGCTGAATAGAAATGACACCCTT
>CAMPIM010000058.1 GCA_946886365.1 uncultured Novosphingobium sp. | reverse complement strand
CTCATAGACAATCAATATGTCGGCATCCTCGCCGAACCCCGCCAGCACTTCGCGAAACAGGCGCCTCGGAAAAACCGGCGTCCCCAGATTGCGCACGCTCTGCGCATAAACATCATAATGCGCGCGCAGGAACCGCTCGTCCCGCCCAACCTCCACCCTTAGCGCGGGATTGGCGAGGGCCTTACGCAGTTCAGCGCGATGCTTACGCGGGACGGCGAGCAACTCCGCCTCATCATCCGCCGCAATAGGCCGAACAAAGCCGAGATGGCTGTCCTGATGAAGCGCCCAGCCCTCACCCGGCAGCTCGCCACCTCTCAGTTCGATAGAAGAGACGTCGATATCCCCAGCAACCCGCTGCGCTGCATCGGCAAGAGCCGCGATGACGTCATGGTCATTAGCCAATATCCCGCCGTCGACGGCAAAGCCGGAAGAAACCAAGGCCTGACCAAATATGCGGCTCTTCATATGCGTCAGCGGCAGAATGCCCGCAATCTGCCCCGACGAAGCGACAGCAGCCAGCATATGCGCGCGATTGCCAGTGCCACGCTCAATCGCTTTGATCCAGGCAGGCCGATGGAAAGGCGTTCCGTCCACGCTGCTCTTCACAAAAGCATCTGCCGCAGCCACCTGCGCCGGATCATCCAGGTCGAGCGTGACCACGCCGACACCTGCTCCGCAATCGGGCCTCATGCCGCCGACTCCGCCTCACGAGCGACCAGCGCATCCACGCGCGTCCAGGAAAAATCAGCGGTCAGCCGCCGCAGCTTGTCCGCCATCACAGACAGATTGCTGTAATGGCGCAGGCGCGATCGAAGCGGTGCTCCCGCCACCCGTGGCTGATCCGGATCAATCTCCCAGGGATGGAAATAGATGATGGCGGGCTGCTTCTCCCGACCATTCACCTGCCGTATAGCCCAGCGGGAAAAGCCATAGGGCAGCAAGCGGAAAAACCCTCCGCCCCCAGCCGCCAACCTCCGCCCGCCAAACTCGGCCGTCGTCACCGGCAACTCCAGCAAATCACTCCCCGTCACCGGCCGCCAGGCAAAGCGCGGCGATTCAGGCCAGCCATAATGATCATGCCGGATCGGCGCGACGCTGCTGGAATAGCGATAGCCCTCCTCCGCCAATATGGCGTGCGCCCATGGCGTCCGGTGATCGATCGAAAAGCTCGGCGCGCGATAGCCGATGATGCACTGCCCGCTGGCATCCTCCAGCAAGGCACGCGCCCGCCGCAAATCCGTGCGAAACGCCTCCGGGCTCAGCGTGAATACGCGCGCATGGTCATAGCCATGGCTCGCGACCTCATGCCCCGCCTCGGCAATCCGCCGCATGAGCGCCGGGTAACGTTCCGCCACCCACCCAAGCGTGAAGAATGTCGCGCTGACCCCCGCCTCGGCAAACAGGGCCAGCACCGCATCCGTATTGCGCTCCACCCGATGCGTCAGTCCATCCCAAGAGGATCGGCTGATCGTGCGCTCAAAGGCGCCGACATGAAACCAATCCTCCACATCGACCGACAGGGCATTCAGCACCATGATGAAGCGTCAGGCAGCAGCGCTGCGCGGCGCGTCGCCCATCCGCTGTTCACGCTCTACCCAGTCCACCAGCAAGGTCAGCACCCGGCGTAGCGCCGTATCCTGCTCGCCTACCCGGAACTCGAGCGAGGAGAGCCGTTCCTCGATCAGGGTGAAGCAATCCTTCAGCGCCTCGGGGTCCACTGCCTGGATGGCGACCTGTTCGATCCGCAGCGAATCTACCTCCGCGCGCAGCGTGGCAATCTCGTCCATCAGAGCGGGCGATGGCTCGGGCTGACGCGACCGCAGCGCATTGAGTTCGGCGCGCAGCGTCTCGCGCGCAGGCTCTGCCTGAGCCGCAACCGGAGCCGCAGCAGGCGCTTCCTCCGCGCGGTCCAGCACGGAAGACGGCATCGGCTGCACCGCAACATCGCTGTCCGCGCCCATATCCTCGATCACCGCCTGCACCGCAGCCGCATCGATTTCCGACAACTGATCGAGCGCGCCCAGCAGCAGCACGCGGCTCGCCAACACATTGACCCGGCGCGGCACGCCGCCGGTCGCGGCATAGATCGCCGCGAACGCCTCCGGCGTGAACTGCGGATCGCCATTCCACCCGACGATCGACAGGCGATGCAGGATATAGGGTTCGATCTCTTCCGGCTGCATCGGATCGAGATGATGGGTCGCGATCACGCGCTGCCGCAACTGCTCCAACTGCGCGGACTTCAGCAGATCGCGAAATTCCGGCTGGCCCAGCAGGAATATCTGCAACAGCGACTGCCCGCCCAGCTGGAAGTTGGAAAGCATACGCAGCTCTTCGATCGCCGAGACCGAAAGATTCTGCGCCTCGTCCACGATCAGCAACGACCGCCGCCCCGCCCGCGCCTGCCCATGCAGGAACGCCTCGATCTGCCGCAAAATCTGCGCCTTGGGCATGTCGTCGGTCGGCAGGCCAAAGCTCTGCGCGGTGAGGCGCAGCATGTCGTCGCCGCCAACTTGGGTCGATACGATCTTTACGGCGGTCAGCCGTGCCGGATCGATCGTCGCCATCAGGTGCCCGACCAGCGTCGTCTTGCCAGCCCCGATGTCGCCGGTGATGACGATGAAGCCTTCACCCTGTGCCAGGCCGTAGCCCAGATAGGACAGCGCCTTCCTGTGCGTCGCGCTTTCAAAATAGAAATGCGGATCGGGTGTCAGCTGGAAAGGGCGGCCCTCAAATCCGTAGAACTGGTCGTACATCTCTCGTCTCCGGACGCGATTAGAAGCTGTACCGCAGGCCGACTTGGCCCATGGCGTTGATGACGGCATCCAGATCGTCCGCCTTGGCGCTGTCGAGCCCAAGCGAAGCGGATGCCTGAAGATTGCGGTTGATGAGGCGGTTGTAGCTGGTGAACGCGCCAAGGTTCAGCACGTCGAGGCGCGCGCCGCTCGCATCGAAATAATTGGCATAAACTGCGCTATCCAGGCTGGACCGGCTGTCGATCACATAGCTGAGCGAGGCGGTGCCATACCAATTCTGGTCCCGAGTGCCCCGTACGAACACCGTCTGACCCGAAGGCGTCACGAATTTGCGCTGCGAATAGCCAAGGCCGACGCCAAGGCCCCACGGACCCCGCTGCGCCGCATATTGGGCGGCAACGCCCCGGTAGCGGAAGTTCGCGTCGGTAACTCCCGTCAGCGCGTCGTTGAAGCACTGCCCTCCGCCGCTTTGCGAGAAGGCGCAGCCGGTGAAATCGCCAGTGAACGGATTGCGTACGACATTCAGGCTGCTGCCCGAGACCGCCGCGACATTGGACGTGATGATCCGCCCGAAGCTGTCGATGCCGTCGAACACCACCAGCGCGAAGGACTGGCCCCGCCCCTGCCATACGAAACTACCCGTATAGGTCATGCCGCCATAGCGTTCGCCGACCCGCGCCTCCAGCGAGGTGCGTCGGTTGGGACGCCAGAGCACGCCCACATCCCAGATGATGTCGTCGAAATCATAGATCAGCGCGCGCGGCGAACTATCGTCAGTGACATAGCGGCCGTTGCGAACGACCGGCACGCCGCTTCCGTCAAGCTCGGGCGAGCGCTGGCTGATTTTGATCCTTTCATAGCCTACACCGCCGGCAAGCGCGACGGTCGGCGACACCGGCAGCGTCGCATCCACGCGGCCCCACGCATCCTCGAACCGCTGATCAAGCTCGCTCGCATCTTCCCGGTCATAGCCAGCGCTAGCCACGATGCCGAGCGGCAGCCAGACACCCGGCGCCACGCCGACCGAACCGGCCAGGCTATGCGAAACGGAATCGGCGAATGAGCCGACATTAGGCGCTCCAGCAAAGTCGGCATTCACATCCTCATCCACCCGCGCATAGCCGAGCCGATAGGAAGCCGTGACGTCAAGATCGCCGAATGACGAGGCATAGGACGGCCCCACATAACCGGCATAAACCTGGCTCGTCTGGCTATCGTTCAGCGTCGCCGCACCCGACAGCCCGTCGGTGCGTATGCGCGTCGCAAGCGCCCCGGCGTTGAGCGTCAGCCCATGCGACACCAGATACTGTCCCGACACGATACCGCTGATCACATCCTGATCGCTGGCCTGACGCCCCCAGCCAAAGCTGTGATTATATTGAATGTCAGCGACAGCCTCGACACGGCGCGTCTGCAACTGCGCCGTCAATCCCGCCGTCACATTGGTATAGGTCAGGACATCGCCACCGCCTTTCAGCGGCGCGAGCACAGTCTGATCGACGCCCAGATAGGGGGTGACTTCGACCTTCCGCTCCTGCGCCATGGCGGGCGAAGCGGCAAGCGCCAGCGCGCCCAACAACCCCAGGGGAGTACGCAGCATCATGCGTCGTCGCTCCCATGGCCATAATAGCTGCCAAAGCGGCGGCCGCTGGCCGAGAAGGTGACGCCGTTCAGCAACAACTGCACTTGCCCAGCCGCCTTCAGCATCCCCGCCGCGTCACGCAGCGCGCTTTCGCTTGTCTGGTCGGCACGCACCACCAGCAACGCGATGGCGGCATGGCTCGCCAGCACGGCGCCCGCCGAAGCGGCAAGAAGAGGCGGCGAATCAAACAGGATGACCCGATCCGGCCGTCCCTCGGTCAGGCGGCGAAGCAACGTTTCCGTCCGCGCCGAAGCCAGATATTCGGTATCGTTGTTGCTGCGCTGCCCCGCAGGCAGGACGGCAAAGGAGGGAATGTCCGTCCGGATCACACAATCCTCGATCGCGACCGACGGATCGGCGATGGCGTCCATCAGCCCCGGCCCGCTCGTCAGCCCCAGCGCCTCGGGAATGCCCGGCTTGCCGAAGTCAGCATCGACCAGCAATATCTCCCGATCCTTCTCCGCCGCCAAACTCAGCGCCAGATTGATCGCGCAGAAGCTCTTGCCCTCCCCGCTATGGGCCGAGCAGACAAGCACGCTATTGCCGCGCGGATCGTCACCAAGCTGCGCGAGCAAATCGCGCTTCAGCAGTCGAAACTCCTCGCTGATCGCCGTCGCAGGACTATCGGGCGACAACCAACCATTCTCGGCCAGAGCAATCCGATCGATGCTCTGCACCGGCCCACGCCAGTCAGGCGCGCGATATCCCGCCTCCACCGCCACCGGCCGAGCAATCTCCACCACCGGAGGCAACGGCTCGCCAGCAGGCACCTCGACCGCAGGAGCCGCACGCCCCTGCAAAGCCGCGCTGAAATCGTAGATTTCCGTCGCCCGCTCAATCAGCGAACCTTTGGAAAGGGAGCTATGCTTGTTCATCTTGCCGCTCCTCAGGCCATGCCACGCTGGATGAATTCGACGAGGATCAGCAGCACGCACAGCGCCGCCAGCCCCCCGCTCGCACCGGCGAACCATTTCAGCCGCTGCTTTTCGACCGCCCTCTGCGCGGCGCTAACCGTCTGCGTGATCGAACCGATGACCGGCAGACCAACCGCCCGCTCCAGCCGTGCCGCCGTCGGGAAGCTGCCCTTGAGCTGTCCCATGGCAAAGGCACTACCGACGCCCGCGCCGATCCCGACGATCAGCACGCCCAGCAGCAACAACGGCCGGTTGGGCGCGGACGGCGCGGTGGGCGCGCTCGGCGGATTGATCACGCGGAACTGGACGGAACCCGTTTCGGTCTTCACATCGCCGCGCAGGCGCACATCCTCGCGGTCAGCGAGCAGCTTGTCATATTGCGTCTTCAGCACCTCATAGTCGCGGTCGAGCTTCTCCTGCTCGGCGGCGAGGCCCGGCTCGTCAGTCTGGCGCGATGACATAGCGTTCAAGTCAGCCTGAAGCTGCGCCTTGCGCGTCTGTAGCGCCTGAACTGTGGCCGCCCGTTCCGCCTGCATCGACTTGATCGACAGGTAAGCCGGATTGGGCAAACCGCTCGCCCCGCCACCACCGCCGCCCTGACGGCGCAGCGCATCGACCTGCCGTTGGGCTGCAATCACATCGGGATGGTCGGCGGTCCAGCCCCGCGCGCGCATCCCGGCAAGGTCCGCCTGCGCCTGCGCCAGTGCGGAAGGACCACCCGACGCGCCAACACCCGGCAACACCTGCGGCGTTCCGGCAAGCTGGCCGTTCATGGCGCTCAGCGCGCTCGACGCCTGCACCAGCTGCGATTCGATATTGTTGATCTCCATCCGCGCCGCGTCCATGCGCTGACCGATGGAGCCCGCGCCCGGCAGCATCCCGGCATAGCGCTGCTCGAACTCGACGCGGCGCTGTTCAGCGGCGGCGAGCTGACGTCCGCGCTGCGCGATCTGCTGATCAAGGAAAGCAAGGCTCTGCTTCGTCTCGACGCGATCAGAGGACAGGTTCGTTTCCTGGAAAATCTCGATCAGCTTCTGCACCGCCTGCTGCGCGATCCGCGCATTGGCTCCGTCCGAAAGGCTGGAGTCCGCCGACTTGGCACTGATGTCGATCATGCTGGGATCAGCCTGCGCCATCACGGTGATGCCTTCGCGCAGCGCCGTGATCTTGGCCGCCATGTCGCGCGGGCCGCTAATCGTCTGGTTGAGGTCGGTTTCCTTGACCACGCGCTCCAGATTGGCCGTGCTCGCCAAAGTCTGGCGCACGCGATCAAGGTCCTGCTGCGACTGGACCTGCGTAATGCCGACCTTATCCTGCAATAGCGACTGCGTGTTCACATAAACCCGCGCCTTGCTCTCATAGCTGTTGGGCACCAGCGCCACGCCCAGCCACCCCAGCATGCACACGCCCCACGCCACGGCCAGCGCCAGCCAGCGCCGCGTCCATATGCCGTGAAGAGCGATCAGCAGTTCGTCGTAAAGACCCGCCATATCAGAACATGCTTTCCGGAATGATGATGACATCGCCCGGCGCCAGCATGACATTCGCCTTGCTGTCGCCGCGCTTCAGCAGGTCGCCGATACGGACGTTGAATTCCTGCTGCTTGCCCTGTTCCTTGTTGAAGCGAACGAGCCGCGCCCGATTGCCCGCCGCATATTCGCTTAGGCCCCCGACGGAGATCATGGCGTCAAGTAGCGTCATGTTGGCCCGATAAGGAATGGAGGCAGGCTTTTCGGTCGCGCCGACGATCCGCACCTGCTGGCTGAACGTGCCCGAGAAATTATTGACGATGACCGACACCAGCGGATTTTCAATATATTTGGTGAGCGCGACCTTCATATCGTCGGCCAGCTGCTTGGGCGTCTTGCCCACGGCTGGCATGTCGGCGATCAGCGGCGTCGTGATGCGCCCATCGGGCCGCACCTGAACCTTCGCACCCAATTCCGGGTTGCGCCATACGAAGACCGTCAGGTCATCCAGCGGCCCGATCACATATTCCTCGCCCGGCCCTTCCTGCTGCGCCACGAAGGACGCCGGAGGCAGCTGGGGGCCACCGCCTCCCGAGGCGCAACCCGACAGCGCCAAAGCAGGCAGCGATGCGCCGATCAGAGCCCGGGAAACCGACAGGAAACGCATATCTTCACCTCATCATGCGGCCGCACGCCAGCACGGCCGCCAGACAGGTGAAGCGGCCGCAAAGCGATGGGCTTTGGGCCTCTTCTTGCCGCTAAAGGGTAAAGATACGGTTAGGCGTCAAACTATTGGTATATCAGCCAAGTAATAGTTCGAGCGCAGGCGGGTGCCCCAAAAAGGCGGAAGGGCTCGCCGAAGCGCCATAGGCCCCCGCCGCGAAGATCGCGATCAGGTCCCCTTCCACCACCGGCGGCAAAGCAACCTTGTCGCCCAGCTTGTCGATCGGCGTGCAAAGACACCCCACGACCGTGACGGCCTCCTTCGCAGGCGGCGCGCCATAACGGTTCGCCACCGCCATCGGATAGTTGCGCCGCACCACCGTGCCGAAATTCCCGCTCGCCGCCAATTGATGGTGAAGCCCTCCATCAACCACGACGAACGTCTCGCCCTGACTCTGCTTCACATCGACCACACGCGTCAGGTAGACGCCCGCCTCGCCTACCAACCAGCGGCCAAGCTCCATCGCAAACTCGCTCTCCGCCAATATGTCAGCGCGCGCATGGAGCGTCCGGCCCAGCGCCTCCCCTATCGGCGCGATGTCCAACCGCTGATCGCCGGGGAAATAGGGAATACCAAATCCCCCACCCAGATTGACGAGCGGCGGTGTGGCTCCCACGGCGTCAGAAAGCCGCGCCGCCAATCCCACTGTTGCCGCCTGCGTGTCGATCAGCGCCTCCGCATCCAGCGCCTGCGATCCCGCAAAAATATGCCAGCCGCGCCAATCAGCCCCCGCGTCGATCAGCAATCGGGCAAGCCCCGCCGCCCGATCCGCATCGACACCAAAGGGCTTAGCCCCGCCGCCCATGCGCATACCCGACCCTTTCAGGTCAAAATCCGGATTGACCCGGATCGCGAGCCGGGGTGTCCGCCCCCGCTTCTCGGCGATGGCAAGCGCACGCCGTGCCTCACCCTCCGACTCCAGGTTCAGCGTCACACCCGCGTCGATCGCGGCGGCGAGTTCGTCATCACGCTTGCCCGGCCCGGCAAAGCTCACATGCGCGGCATCCATCCCCGCTTGCAGCGCTCGCGCCAGTTCCCCGCCCGAAGCAACGTCGAAGCCGTCAACTAACCGCGCCATGCGTTCCAGAAGCGCCGGATAGGGGTTCGCCTTCACCGCATAATGGATCGACAGCCGCGGCGGCATAGCCTCCCGCAAATCGCGCACCTGCCGCTCGACCACGCCCATGTCATAGACGAACAGCGGCGTATCCCCCGCCTCATCCACCAGACTCGCCGCGCCGCATCCGCCGATCAGCAGCATGCCTTCCTCACCCTCGAAGAAGGGCGGAATAGGTCCCATCGGCTTCATCTGTCATATTCCTTGGCCAGTGCCACTCGGTCGATCTTGCCATTAGGCGTCCGAGGGAAATCCGCCAGCCTGATAATCGTCCGGGGCTGCATGAAGTTCGGCAATTCGGTCTTCAACCTCGCTTCGACCGTCGCCTCGGCATCAGCGTCGGCCGAGCGGATGAGCAGCAGCACCGCCTGCCCCAACCGTTGATCCTTGATACCCAGCGCGACGGCCTCCGCCACCCCAGGCACCGCCACCGCCGCTTCCTCAATCTCCGTCGGACTGATGCGATTGCCCGCGGATTTGATCATCGCGTCATCACGTCCAACGAAATAGAGCAGCCCTCGCGCATCCCGCCTGACGCTATCCCCCGACCAGACTGCCATGCCGCCATAGCGAGAGGACGGCGGCGCAGGCTTGAACCGCTCTGCCGTACGTACCTCATCCCGCCAATAGCCTTGCGCTACAAGCGGCCCGCAATGAACCAGCTCACCCGCTTCATCATCGTCCGTCAGGCTGCCGTCGGGCCGCACAACCAATATCTCCGCATGCGGTATCGCCGACCCCATCGAGTCTGGATAGCTGTCCACCAAGGCTGGCGGCAGATAGGTCGACCGAAAAGCCTCCGTCAGCCCATACATGGGATAAAGGTCGGCCTCGGGAAAAAGGCCGCGCAATTTAGCCACCAACGGCCGGGTGAGCGCGCCACCACTATTCGTCAGTCGCTTCAGCTTCCCCGCCACTTCCGGCTTCCACTCAAGCTCGGTCAACTGCACCCAAAGCGGCGGCACCCCGGCCAATGTCGTGATGTCACGCTTGTCCACCGACTTCATGACGTCACGCGCCGTCAGATAGTCGAGCGGATAGACGCACCCGCCCGCATACCAGGTCGAAAACAACTGATTCTGCCCATAATCGAAACTGAAGGGCAGCACGCACAAGGTCCTGTCCTCGGCACTGAGGCCCAGATAACGCGCCACACTCGCCGCGCCGAGCCATAGATTGGCGTGGCTGAGCATCACCCCCTTGGGCCGCCCGGTCGAACCGCTGGTATAGAGGATCGCCGCCAGATCATGCGGCCCGGCCTCGGAGGGCGGCATTCCATCCCCACCGCTCATGGCCGCCGCAGCATCCTCCTCCCGCAACAAACGGCAGTCGCCCGGCACATCATCGGACTTCAATGTATCGAGCCGCGCCGCAGTACCGATCAGCAACAGCGCGCCACTATCGGCGACGATATGCGCGACCTGCGCATGCTTCAGCAGCGGATTGACCGGCACATGCACCAGTCCCGCGCGCGGGGCCGCCAATGGCATCAGCGCCGCGACCGGCCCCTTGGCAATCCAACTTGCAACCCGCGCACCCTTTTCCAGCCCAAATCCCGCCAGCCACCCCGCCAGCCGACCCAGCGTCGTCTCCAGTTCGGCATAATCCTGCGATCCCGACCGGCCATCCAGCGCCGGACGCGCCGACTCACCCCGTAACAACAGGTGGTCGATCGGCCGGACTTCCTCACCATCAATCAGGGCAGCGCTGCTTAACTCCATTTCCAGACTTTTCACCTAAGGCATGGGGACAGTGCCGGGGAGATAATGATTTGCTGGTCACAAGGGAATACAGCACGATCGCAGATGCATGGCAGGCGCTGGGCGGACGGATGGATCGCGCCTCGACACCTTCCCTGTTCGACCGCATCGACTGGTTCGAATCGCTGCACGAACATTGCTTCGCTCATCAGCCGATCCGCGTCCTTCAGGCGATCGAGGGGCAGGTCGAAGCATGGCTATTCCTGCTGTCGCCCTCTCCCGAACGGCAGAGCGCGCTTGCCAACTGGTACAGCTTCGCCTGGTCGCCCATATATCTCGGCGATCCTGATGAACCGATGCGTCACCGGCTGGCAGAGATACTCGCCGCCGAACTATTCAAGACCGGCCGCCACATCGACTTTTATCCGGTAGGCGATACGGCGGAAATGCTCCTCGATGCCTTCCGGCGTAGCGGCTGGTTCGGCGTACGCCGGCCCATGGGTGGACGCCATATGCTCGCCCTGCACGGCCGTGACTTCGCCGCTTATTGGGCGGATCGGCCAAGCCGCCTGCGCAATCAGGTCCAGCGCAAGGCCCGATCCAGCCGTTTCACCATCGAGATTCGCGATCAGGTCGATGACGCGCTGTGGCACGACTATGTGACGGTACATGCGAGCAGTTGGAAGCAGCCCGAGCCCGGCCTCTCCTTCCTGCGCGCCCTGGCCGAACGTGAGGGTGCCGCCGGAACCCTACGGCTCGGCTTCGCGCGCCTCAACGGCCAGCCAGTGGCGACCCAGCTTTGGACCGTCGAAAATGACGTCGCCCTCATCCACAAGCTCGCACATGATCGCGCTTTCGACGGCGCTTCTCCAGGCACGTTGCTCAGCCACGCGATGTTCGCCCATGCCATAGACACCGACAAGGTCAGCGTGATCGACTATGGCACCGGCGACAATCCCTACAAGGCGGAATGGATGGAGCAGCGGCAAACGCTCCACCGTCTCGACTTCTTCAATCCACGATTTGCCTCGACATGGATTCCCGCCGCGCGAACCGCGATTTCCGCCCTTGTGGGCTGAAGGCGGAACGATTAGGTAAGCCCCCCATCATGCGGGCGAAAACCTCTATGCCGGTCGACCGGACAAGCGACATGTCAAACGCGATGCGCGATCTGCTTCGCGATGTGCTGGCCCTGTCGCAGGAACGCGTCGATGCCTTCGACGCCGAGACGCCCCTGTTCGGCGCTCTGCCTGAACTGGACTCCATGGCCGTCGCCACGCTGCTGACGGAGATGGAAGATCGGCTCGACATCCTGATCGAGGATGATGACATCGACGGCGAAACCTTCGAGACCTTCGGCACGCTGGTTGCCTTCGCGCAGACGAAGCTAGAAGCCTGAAAAGCCCTCCGCTCAAACAACCAACATCCGTTCGGGCTGAGCTTGTCGAAGCCCTTTTCTTTCTTTGAAGAACAGTAAAGCCCTTCGACAAGCTCAGGGCGAACGGAAGATAGCCAGTTCTCCGGAGGCAAGGTGAGCAACGCGCACCCCGCCCACACGCCTCACTCAGCCGCCATCGCCTCGAAATCCGCCTCGGCCAGGAACTTCTCCACGTCCAGCGCCGCCATGCAGCCCATACCCGCCGCCGTCACCGCCTGCCGGTAAATCTTGTCGCTGACGTCACCCGCCGCGAACACCCCCGGAACAGAGGTCCGCGTCGTACCCGGTTCCACGATCAAATAGCCCTCATCCATCGGCAGCTTGCCCGCGAACAGCTCGGTGGCAGGCTGATGCCCGATCGCCACGAACGCCCCATCAGTCTCGATATGCGAAGCCTTGCCCGTCACCGTATCGACCAGATCGACGCCCACCAGCCCTTCCGGATTGCCGCCACCCACAAACCGCTCGATCTTCTGGTTCCACAGCACCTTGATGTTCGGATGCGCGAACAGCCGCTGCTGCAAGATCTTCTCCGCCCGCAGCGAATCACGGCGATGGATCAGCGTGACGTCATGGCTATGGTTGGTGAGGTACAGCGCCTCCTCGACAGCGGTGTTACCCCCGCCGATCACCACCACCTTCTTGCCGCGATAGAAAAAGCCATCGCAGGTTGCACAGGCGGAAACGCCCTTGCCCTGCAACAGCTGCTCGCCTTCCGTACCCAGCCATTTCGCCTGCGCGCCCGTCGCGATCACCAGAGAGTCGGCAAAATAGCGCGTCCCGCTGTCGCCCGTCAGGCGAAAGGGCCGCTCCGACAAATCGACATCGACGATCTGATCATACATCATCTGCGCGCCGACATGCTCGGCCTGCGCCTGCATCTGCTCCATCAGCCACGGCCCCTGAATCACGTCGCGAAAGCCCGGATAATTCTCGACGTCGGTCGTGATGGTCAGCTGCCCGCCCGGCTGCATGCCCTGCACCACGATCGGCGCCAGCCCCGCGCGCGCGCCATATATGGCTGCGGACAGGCCAGCCGGCCCCGAACCGAGGATCAGCATGCGAGTGGAATGGGTAGCGGTCATCAAATTCCCCAGCTCTTTGGATTCGTTTGTCGGGATGAAATAGGCAGCAGCGCCGGGCGCGCAAGCCTGACTATCGCATGGAATTGCTTGGGCGCGGGCAAGCTACGCCTCCCCTGCCACTCCAACCGTCAGTCAATGACGTTGGGCAGGTCCTCAAACCCCTTGCGCAGCGCCGCCGACCAGCTGAGCGAAAGCAGCTGAAATTCCTCGTTATCGGCCTCGATACGGGTGCGGACACGGAAATCGAACTGGCCGCGCTCGATCACGGTCAGGTCCAGCGGCATGCCGACCGACAGGTTCGATCGCAACGTCGAATCCATCGACACCAGCACCGCCTTTGTCGCGTCCTCCAGACTCGTCTCGCGCTTGATGATCCGGTCTAGGATCGGCTTGCCATATTTATGCTCGCCAATCTGGAAGAACGGCGTGTCCTCCGTCGCCTCGATGAAGTTGCCCGCCGAATAGATAAGGTAAAGGCGCGGCTTCCCCCCCCGCCGTTCCCCCGCGAGCAGGATCGACGCGTCCGCACCCGATCCCTGCATCTCGATGGTGCTGCGATAATGATGCTGCATCTCGCACATCGCATCCCCCACCAGTTGCGCCGCGCGGTGCATCGTCGCGCAATTCAGGATGCTTTCAACGTCCGGATCGACCTGCGAATCCTTGATCGCGCGGCCCAGCATCGTCTTGACGCCCTGCGTGATGGACAGGTTGCCCGAACACATGAGCACCAGCGACCGTTCGCCCGGCACGCTATAGGTAAAGCTTTTCCGAAAGCGGGCGATATTGTCCATCCCCGCATTGGTGCGAGTGTCCGACAGCATGACCAATCCCTGGTCCACGCGCACCGCCACACAATAGGTCATCGCCCATCGGGCTCCTATATCCGTTCAACCCTGCGGGATGGCAGGCTGAAGGCTTTGCTGTTGCTGCCGTTGCAGCTGCCTTTCTTCCACCCCATCCTCCGCCTGCGCGATCCGGACGTCCGCGTCAATCCAGATATCGCCCGCCGCCGTCACGGACCCCCGGATGGGCGCCGCCGCATTGGCATCCAGGCCCGACGCCAGCCGCAGATAGCGTTCCGTCACACAGACCCGGTTCGACGGATCGAACCCGACCCAGCCCAGATCCGGTACACACGCCTCAACCCAGGCGTGGGTCTCATGCAGGGCAATGCCGCCCTCCGCCAGCAGATATCCCGTCACATATCGCGCCGGGATGCCGAGGGCGCGCGCGCCCGCAATGAATATCTGCGCATGGTCCTGACAAACTCCCGCCCCCAACGCGAAGGCCTCCGCCGCCGTGGTATCCGAAGACGTCACTCCACCCCGATAAGCCACAGCGTCGCTGACCGCCGCCGACAAGGCATGCAACCGCGCCAGCGTCCCCTCGCCATCCGGCAGGGAAAGCGCCATGTTCCGAATGGCGTCGGAAATCCGGGTCAGCTGCGTTTCCCGCAGAAAATAGACCGAAGGCACCCCACCGTTTCCATGGCCCAGAACGCCGCTCGTCTCGCTCGTCTCCGCCAACCCTTCGGCAACGACCACCGCATTGTCCAGCCGGTCATGCCGTATCCAGACAGCCTCCATCTCGCCAAAGCTGTTGCGGCGGAACCCTTCGACCGGCTCGCCATTCACGCTGACCTGCCATTCGAGTATCTTCTGCGACACCGTGTCGATCGGCATCAGCTTCAGGCGCATCGCCACCCGGCCTGCCGTCGCGGCATAACGATAAGTCGTCTGATGGCGGACCAGCAGTTTCAAGGCGTACCGCGCTCCTTCATCCGAAATGATAAGTCTGGGCGATCTCCGCGCCCAATTGGTTGGTCATCTTCAATCCGCCCAGCACGGTTTCATGCAGACCGACGCGGAAAATCTCTCCGCTGTCCAGCTGTTCCAGATCGTTCACCATCTGCCGCACCGTCTCATGGCACGTGCCCCGCCCATTGTGCCAACCCGCCAGCCGATTGAGCCGATAGGCAAGCTGTTCATAGCAATAGGCCACACTGCGCGGGAAAAGCCGGTTCAGCATCAGGAAATCGGTGATCTGCCAGGGCGTATAAGTGCCGCCATAGACATGATGATAGGCCCGCGCTCCAGACAGAGCGTAGAGCACCGACGTCCACTGATAATGATCGCGGTTGCCCCCGATCACCTCGGTTTCTGGCAGCAGCACATAATATTTGACGTCCAGCAGCCGCAACGTCATCTGCGCCCGCTCTAGCGCCGACCCGGCACGCAGGAAGTCATGCCCTTCATTGCGCAACTGCCCGGAATGTGCCGCGCCCCGGAACGTCATGACCCGCGTCTTCACCCAATCGATCAGCGCCGGAAGCTACTGCCGCGCTTCACCCACATCATAGCTGTCCAGCTTGCGCCACCCTTCGTTCAGCGCCTCCCACATGTCCTGGGTCAACATCGTGCGCGCCGACTTGGCATTGGCACGCGCCTTCAGCAGGCAGGACCGGATGGAACTGGAATTATCCAGGTCCAGCATCAGATAGGATATGGCGTCCCTCTCGGCCACCTGTATGCCTTCGGGAAATAGGCCATCGACCCCAGCTGCCCGCACGACCGACCGCCATTCGTCGCGATGATGCGCCCCCGGCAGGATCGCCATGCGCTGTCCCATGGTAAGCAAACGAGCCGTAGCCTCCGCCCGCTCCATATAACGCGCCATCCAGTAAAGATTCTCGGCAGTCCGGCTCAGCATGGGCGCACCCACCTCCTCCCCGTCATCCTGCCTCTCACCGGCATCCCGCCTCTCACCGTCATCCCAGCGAAAGCTGGGATCTCAGGCGAAAGGGCACGACGCAGCCTCGAGAGATCCCAGCTTCCGCTGGGATGACGCTGGCTGCGGAAGATGCTGGCACCCACCATCAGTCCTGCAACACCCATGTGTCCTTCACCCCACCCCCCTGACTGGAGTTCACCACCAACGACCCTTCGGTCAGCGCAACCCGCGTCAGCCCGCCCGGCACCAGCCTGATCTGCTTGCCCACCAGACAATAGGGCCGGAAATCCGCATGCCGACCCACCACCGAAGCCGGACCAAGAGTAGGCACCGTCGAAAGGTCCAGCGTTGGCTGCGCGATGAACTCGCCCGGATTAGCCTTGATGCGCTCCGCATAAGCTGCGATTTCCGCACTGGTGGACTTGGGACCGATCAGCATCCCATAGCCGCCCGACCCGTGAACCTCCTTGGCGACCAGTTCGTGCAGATGTTCCAGCACATAGGCGCATTCGTCCGGCTTCCCGCACTGCCATGTCTGGATATTGCCCAGGATCGGCTGCTCACCCAGGTAAAATCGGATCATCTCCGGAACGTAGATATAGACCGCCTTGTCATCCGCGATCCCCGCGCCCGGCGCCGAAGCCAGCGTCACCCCGCCATTGCGATACACGTTGAAGATGCCGGGAATGCCCAGCAGGCTATCGGGCCGGAACACCAGCGGATCAAGATATTCGTCATCGATCCGGCGATAGATGACATCGACCTGCCTGGGGCCAAGCGTCGTCTTCATCCACACCCGATCCTCATCGACGAACAGGTCCGCGGGCTCCACCAGCTCCACGCCCATAAGGTCGGCCAGGAAGCTATGTTCATAATAGGCGCTGTTGAGCGATCCCGGCGTCAGCAGCACGACGACAGGATCACCCTTGCACGCGGGCGGCGCGACTTCCTTCAGGCTCTTGAGCAACTCGGCAGGATAATCATCGACCGGCGCCACCAGCCCCTGTGCGAACAGTTCGGGGAACATGCGCGTCATGATCTCGCGATTTTCCAGCATGTAGGACACGCCCGACGGCGTGCGGCAATTATCCTCCAGCACCTCAAATCGCGCAGGCCCGGTGCGGACAATGTCGATCCCGACGATATGGCTGTACACCTTCCCCGGCGGGGTAAAGTCCGCCATCTCGGCAAGATAGGCGCTGTTTTGGTAGATGATGTCGGCGGGCATGATCCCCGCCTTCACAATCTCTCCCCGATGATAGACATCATGCAGAAACGCGTTCAACGCCCGTGCCCGCTGCCGGATGCCCCGGTCCAGCACGCGCCATTCCTGCGCGGTGAATATACGCGGCAACAGATCGAACGGAATCAATCGCTCCGGATCGCCGCCCTCGCCATAGACCGCAAAAGTAATGCCGATCCGCCTGAAGATCGCTTCCGCTTCATCCAACCTGCGGTTGAGCCCCGCGATGCCCGTCCGTTCCACCCAATTCTGCACTTCGGCATAGCAAGGCCGTATCGAACCATCCGGCTCAAACATTTCGTGGAAGGGCAAAGCGTCGATCCTCCCTCGGGCAGAGCCCGGTTGTGCATTGCAACATTAGTGCAACGTGACGGAACGATTGCAAGCGCAAAAAGGCCGCCGACCAAGATTTCCCCGCGCACGATGTCCGGCGACCTGCCCTGAAGAGAATTTGCACAGCCGTCGCCAAACCCCGTTGACCCCACAAGTCGCTCTGCCTATAGCGCGCGCACCGCAGGGCGACTGCCCGGCGCAGCCCATGGGGCGGAGTAGCTCAGCTGGTTAGAGCAGCGGAATCATAATCCGCGTGTCGGGGGTTCAAGTCCCTCCTCCGCTACCATCGGAAAGCCTGGATATCCTTGATTTTTGCCTTCGGGCCGGCCGTAAGCACGGCCTTTTTTGATGTTCACAGCGTCCCGTGAAATCCGCGGAATTTCGTCAAATTCGTTAGGTTACGGCGCCTCCATGCAGCATGGATCCAACATGACGCGGACGCTATTTCACGCAGCGATCAGGCTCCGCACGGCCAGATCGGCTTCATGCTCGCGCGCCTTGCCCAACTCGTAGCGCGCCTGCATCCGCATCAGCGTCTCCGCCTTCACACCAAAGGCATGCTCGAAGCGGATCGCCATATCAGCCGAAAGGGCCGCCCGCCCGTTCAGAAGCGAACTGATCGACTGCCGACTGACGCCGAACGCCTCGGCCAGATCGTTGATCGAAACGCCATGCGCCTCGACAATCTCGGTCTTGAGCCATTCGCCCGCATGGACCGCGAACGACGGATGAATCTTGATAGCCATCAGTGATAATCCTCCAGGTCCAGATCTACGACGGCGCCCTGCTCATCAAGCGAAAAGGTCAGGCGCCAGTTTCTAGTCACGGTCATCGCCCATGTCCCGGCACGGTCGCCGGTCAAGGGGTGAAGCCCGTAATTTGGAGGTGTTGAAAGTTCGTCCAGCGTGTCGGCATCAATGATGAAGTTGACCATCTTGAACAGCCGATCGACCAGATCGCCAGGTAGTCCTTTGGCTTTGCCTGTCTCAACAAACCGCCGCAGAGCTTTGTGGCTGATGCTCTCGATCTCCATAGATGGAAAGTAGCGCTTTACGCACTCATGTCAAGTGTGGCTTTACATTTTGCGGTTAACAAAAGAGGGACCTACCTCCGGCAATCCTTCAGATTCGCACCAATCGCGCCATCCTCACGCTCTTTCGCGTCCGGCGCCGGGACATCTGCGCGCTGCCGTCCCGTCTGAAACTCTTTGTTACAGACGCTACACCTTTCGGCTCGCCCCTCCTGATAGAAGTCATGGTCAAGAGAGGAGAGACCATGGCTTTTTCATCTATATTGGTCGCTATCGACATCCATGATCCTGATCACGCAAAGTCCGCGCTGGAAGCAGCAGCAGCGCTTTCCGCAGGCGGCGCGAAAGTGCATATCCTTTATGTGCGATACTTTCTGCCAGTGAATTATGAAGGCGCGATCACCGTCGACTTCGACACGCAGGAGATCACAGAGGCCCAGCGACAAGTCGACGAATGGAAAGCCGAGTTCGGCCTGACCCATGCCACTTTCGCATCCCATCGCGGCAGAGTGCGTGATGAAGTTCTGGATGAAGCGCAGCGGGTGGGCGCCGACCTCATCATTATCGGATCACATCAACCGTCGCTCTCATCCCGCGTGCTGGGCTCCAACGCCGCCGCGATCGTCCGCAATTCGCCGATCAGCGTGCTCATCGCTCGTCAGAAAGAGATCGGCTAACTGATGCCCCGCCAGCCGATGGCTTGACCGCCATCGGCAATCGGCGTGATCGCTAGATCAGATTTCCAGCTGCGACCCCAGTTCGACCACCCGATTGGTCGGCAGCTTGAAAAACGCCATCGGGCTTTCCGCATTGCGCACCATCCAGGCGAACAGCCGCTCGCGCCAAATGGCCATGCCGGGCCGGGATGACGGCACAAGCGTCTCGCGGCTGAGGAAATAGCTGGTGTCGGCCACGCCGATCGGCCCGCCACAGTCGCGCACCGCCTTCATCGCGGCGGGCACATCGACATTTTCCATGAAGCCGTGACGCAGCATCAGGCGATAGAAACCCGCGCCATGATCTTCGACGCTGGTACGGCCTTCATAGGGCAAATGCGGGACTTCCTCCGCGCGCACGGTCAGGATGATGTTGCGCTCATGCAGGATGCGGTTGTGCTTGACGTTGTGGAGCAGGGCCGGCGGAACACCCTCCGTCGTTGAGGATAGGAAGATCGCCGTACCCGGCACCCGCTTCAACGACGCTCCGGCCGACTTGATGAACAAGTCGAGGTCCATCGCATCTTCGCGCAGACGGTTACGCATGATCCGTCGCCCAGAAGCCCAGGTCGTCAGCACCAGGAAAGCTATGGCCGCGACCAGCAGCGGGAACCATCCGCCATCCGGAATCTTCGTCGCGTTTGACAGAAAATATGCGCCATCGATGATCAGGAACAGGCCCGTCACCATGCCCGCGACGAACGGGTTCCAGCGCCAGACGCTGAACATCAACGCCCCCATCATGCAGGTGGTGATGACCATCGTGCCAGTGACCGCAATGCCATAGGCCGCCGCCAAATTGCTCGAACTGCCAAAGCCCAGCACCAGCATGATGACCAGCACTAGCAGCGTCCAGTTGATCAGCGGCATATATATCTGCCCCGCCGCCGATGCGCTGGTATGCAGTATGCGCAGGCGCGGCAGGAAACCCAGCTGCACCGCCTGCCGCGTCACGGAAAAGGCGCCGGATATGACCGCCTGGCTCGCGATCACCGTTGCCAAGGTCGCCAGGATCACCAGCGGTAGCCTCGCCCATTCGGGGGCAAGCAGGAAGAACGGATTTTGCGCCGCCGCTGGCTCATCGAGCAGCAACGCCCCCTGCCCCAGATAATTGAGCATCAGGCACGGCAGCGCCGCGTAAAGCCACGCGATGCTGATCGCCTTGCGCCCGAAATGCCCCATATCGGCATAAAGCGCCTCCGCCCCCGTCACCGCCAGCACCACCGATCCCAAAGCCAGAAACGCCAGTTTAGGGTCGATCAGGAAGAAGCGCAGCGCCCACCATGGATTGACGATGGCGAAGATCTCCGGGTGCCGCCATATATTGGTGACGCCCAGAATTGCGAGCGCCAGGAAATAGACCACCATGATCGGCCCGAACAGCGCACCGACTCGCGCCGTGCCGATGCTCTGGATCACGAACAGGGCGATCAGGATCACGATCGCAATCGGCAGCACCAACGGCGTCAGCCCCGCCTGTACCACCGTCAGCCCCTCTACCGCCGAGAGGACAGAGACCGCCGGCGTGATGATCGCATCGCCATAAAAGAGCGCGGTGGCAAGCACGCCCAGCGCCGCGACCGTCGGTGTCCAGCGCGTTTCGCCCATCCGCCGCCCGATCAGCGCCAGCAGCGCCATGCTGCCGCCCTCGCCATTATTGTCGGCTCGCAGGATGATGAACACATATTTGACCGTGACGACCATGGTCATGGTCCAGAAGATCAACGACAGCACGCCATAGATATGGGCCGGGTCAACCGTCAGCGGATGGTGGCCGACAAAGCTTTCCTTCAGCGCATAGAGTGGAGAGGTCCCGATGTCCCCAAACACCACCCCCAACGCGCCGAGCGCGAGGCCATGTAGCGGACCATGCGCTGCATGGCTCCCCCCGCTAACCGGCAAATCCTTGTCAGCCATAAGGCAGAAAACCCCCAACTTTGGCGAGCGCCTATGCCACAATCAGGGATGGCAGCGCCATGGGGGACAGGCGGCCATTCGCTATTTTATATTTTGCCCCGCCAACTCCAAAAGTCCCGCCTACCCCTTGTCAGTCCGGGGAAAGCGCGCCAAGGACGGCAGCAACTTGGACTGAGGGGATGCTGGCCGATGAGCCATTATGACGTTCTGATCGTAGGCGCGGGCCATGCAGGCGCGCAGGCGGCCATTTCGCTTCGTCAACTCGGCTTTGAAGGGTCCGTCGCCATGATCGGTGACGAAAAATACCCGCCTTATGAACGCCCGCCGCTGTCGAAGGAATATTTCGCGGGCGACAAGAGCTTCGACCGCATCCTCATCCGCCCCGCCGCCTTCTGGGAAGAGCGCAAGATCGACATGCTGCTCGGCCACCGGGTGAAGGCTGTCGATCCGGAAAGCCAGACCGTCACCGTCGGCAACGAGCATATCTCCTACGGCAAGCTCATCTGGTGCACGGGCGGCAGCCCGCGCATGCTGACCTGCGACGGCGCCGACGCGCCCAACGTCCATGCCGTCCGCCGCCGCGACGATGTCGACGCCATGATGGCGAAGATGGACCAGATCAACCATGTCGTCGTGATCGGCGGCGGCTATATCGGGCTGGAAGCTGCCGCCGTCCTGACGAAGTTCGGCAAGAAGGTCGTGCTGCTCGAAGCGCTCGATCGCGTCCTCGCCCGCGTCGCCGGTGAAGAACTCTCCCGCTTCTACGAAGCTGCACATCGCGCCCATGGCGTCGATCTGCGCACCGGCGCCGCGATGGACTGCATCGAGGTGCAGGACGGCAAGGCGACCGCCGTACTGATGCAGGATGGCGAGCGGATCGAAACCGACATGGTCATCGTCGGCATCGGCATCATCCCCGAAACCGGCCCGCTGATCGCAGCGGGCGCTGCTGGCGGCAATGGCGTCGATGTCGATGAATATTGCCGCACCAGCCTGCCCAACATCTATGCTGTCGGCGACTGCGCATCCCACGCCAACCGCTTCGCGCGCGGCGCCCAGCTGCGCCTTGAGTCAGTGCAGAACGCCAATGATCAGGCAAAAACGGCCATCGCTCACATCATGGGCAAGGAAGAAGCCTATGACGCCGTGCCCTGGTTCTGGTCCAACCAATATGATCTGAAGCTCCAGACCGTGGGCCTTTCGATCGGCCATGACCACACCATCCTGCGCGGCGATCCGGCAACCCGCAGCTTCTCAGTCCTATATCTGAAGGCCGGAAAGCTCATCGCGCTCGATTGCGTCAATGCAGTGAAGGACTATGTGCAGGGCCGCGCCCACGTCCTTTCCGGCGCACTGCTTGATCAGGCGCAGCTGGCCGATTCCTCGGTCCCGCTGAAGGAAGTCGGCCTCGCCTGACGAAGCCCCTCTTTGCGGCGTCTGATCAACTTGATCGCGTGGGAATTTGCCGCCTCAAGGCACGACGCTATCAACTTTGTCGAAAGCGTTTTGCGGTAGGGCGGCACCATGACAGGTAGATCGCGAAATCCCCTCCGCCTCATGACCGCAGCCGCTTCGCTGCTACTGCCTCTGTCGGCCATGGCTGCAACCCGGGGCTATACCATCACCAGCTTCGACGCCATCCGGGTCGATGCGCCGGTGGAGGTGATCATCACCACCGGCGCTGGCGCTTCCGCCAAAGTCGATGGCGATCAATCCCTGATCGAACGGCTGCACATTGATGTGTCCGGGCGCTTGCTGACCATCAGGATGGACCGCGCCCAACCCGGCGAGAAAAGCGGCGGTCGTGCCACTGTCCGGCTCTCGACCGGCACGCTTGAAAGGCTGGTGCTGACCGGCGGCGGCTCCATCTCGGTCAGCCGTATGAAGGGTTTGCGCGGAGAGATCGTGCTTGGCGGCAATGGCGATGTCAGCGTCGCGGCGGTTGACCTCGATCAGCTTAGCCTCGGCCTCGCAGGCGCAGGCCGCGCAACGCTGGCCGGGCGAGCCGCAATAGCGACAGTGCGCGTAAATGGTCCGGGCGCCGTAGCTGCCGATGGCCTGCACGTCCGTCAGGCGACGGTCAGCAATGACGGCCCCGGCAATGTCGCCCTAACGGCAGACGTGACCGCCAAGATATCGGCATCAGGCTCGGGTGACGTCACCATCGTCGGCAAGGCCGCCTGCCAGGTCGAAAATCGCGGCACGGGCCGCATCTCCTGCGGTGGCGAAGCCTATTAGAGCTTGATCGTCTTACACGGAAGAATCGACATCAAGGCTGATTTTCCGTCACCCCGGGCTCGACCCGGGGTCCCGCTCCTTTTCTGACGCAGCCGAGGCAGCGGGACCCCGGATCAAGTCCGGGGTGACGATCACTCACATATGATCATGCTCTAGCGCGCCGGGGCTTTGTCGCGATCACGCAACCCCGTTCGGGCTGAGCTTGTCGAAGCCCCTTCTCTTTCTTGAAAACCCCGCCCCCAC
>CAMPIM010000057.1 GCA_946886365.1 uncultured Novosphingobium sp. | reverse complement strand
AGGAGCAGCCACCCAAGCGATTCAGGGTCGGCCCCAATCACCCCATCTGAACCTAAGCCGCAACTAACCTTCACCACACTCGCGCGCGTAAAGGCGTCCAAAAACTCCGCCGTGTTATCTCTTCGGCACGATCTGGATTTTAGCTATCGCGCGCTGAGTATCCCATGACAGAGACTGAACATCGAGGGGTTGCGGTCCGCTCATGGCAATTTCGACCAGGTCCAGTTCCTCATCGGTCAGGCCCGACAGGTCGCACTCATAATCTTCTTCCTTGGGCGTGTTCCGCTCCAACTCGCGCAGTCGCCGTTCAATGTCAGCCATGCTCACCTCCTGCCACATTCCCCGCTGTGCGGCTTTCCTCGAATATTGTCCGCGCCGTAGCCGCCCGAACAGCATCATCGCGCAACTGCTCGTCAGCGGACGCGGCTCGGTCCCGATCAGGCGCGCGGACCTTCAGGTGATCCGCAAGTGCGCCCCATGTGCTGCAACCCGTCGCCACGCTCCGCAGGCCTTGCAGCAGACCGTCACGGGCGGACTTGGACCGGATTATCGCCTTGGCCGTGCGAGCGACCTGCTCCAGCTTCGACAGCCTATTCCTGATACCCCCCATACCTATCTCCTGTCCGCCTGCGTGGATTCTAGCGCCGCAAGTCGCGCTTCGTGATCGCCAGCCTCAACAATGCTTTTGTGGGCCGTCAGGAGCGCCATCACGCGCCCAGCCTCGTCAGGGGTAATCTCACCCGCTGCAACCGCCGCCAGCACAGCCGCAGAGGCTTCCACCGCGTCGGCCGCTGAGCGGACTGGCGGAAGCTCGATCGAGATCGGCACATCTTTGCGCGGAGGCGCGAGGCGGTCCAGGCACAGCCGCAGCGCCGTGACATCGCCTTCCAACGCCTTATCGACCGCTTTCTTCGTCAGAGCCTCGTGCTGCCCCTCTAGCAGTGCTTCGATGGCGCGTGTGACCTTATGGCGAGCACCTGCGGGGCGCCCATGGGGATTGCCACTCACACCCGGCGCGAACTGCCCCCCCTGTTGCCGCCGTGTAGTTTCAGGCTTCCTCGCCATCATCAGATAACAATGGCTTCGCGCCGGATCCGCTCTAACGGGAATCGCAGAACTGTGCAGCCCGTGTTGCCCAGGCTGTGTGGCGCGTCAGAACGCTTCGCATGGGCGTGATCCGTTCGCTCTGGAAAGTGGAATTTTGCTGGCACCATGGTCATCTCCTCACCATTCGTTCGCTGCTCGATCGCGCCAATCCAACTGAGAATCATCATCGGCACGGCCGGTGCCGTTAGGCACCGAAGCGTGACTAGCTGACTGAGAGGTATCGTTGATGTCACGTTGAACTCCTCGTTGAAGTCCACCTTGAACCAGCGTTGAAGTCACATTGAAGTCTGCTAACCGAGCGTCGGCTGTCCCTAGCAGTTCGGGGCGGCCTTCCATTATGATCTCTCGATAACTCTCGATATACTCGCGACCCCCAACGTGAAGCTGCTCAAGCCAGCGCGCGGCATTACTGGTCTTCGCGCGGTAGCGAAGCCGAGGAACCCCGAACAGCTGCACCTTGCGGAGAAGGCGTTCCGCTGGCAGCAGAACTTTCGATGTGCACCAGCTCTCGTAGTAGGCGGCTAGGGTTTCCTGATCAGCCCCATCCTCGTCGTAGAGTGCGACGGCGGCCCTGATGGCGTACCCTCCGAGGATCGTCTCAAATGCCTGCCAGTCCACCCCGCCCTGCCGGTCAACCGCTATCGGGTGAATCAGCATGGAAGTGTCAGTCTCGTCCTCGGCAAGATAATAGACCCATTCTATGAGGCCCGCGTCTTTCAAGATGCGCAGACGTTCGAAAAAATCCATAGCCGGGTTCTTGCCTTCTTTCTTCTCCTCTGGCGTGGGCTCGCGTTTGTGGATGTCGAAGGGGCCGCCCCAGCTGACATATTCGTTGTCGTAGGTGAATGTCCAAAGCTGATAGGAACCCGTGGCCCGCGCTGTCTCCCGTTTGAATTTTCGCTGCAACCATCTCCGATCGACCCCGCCAAGCTCCGCGAGGTCCTGGTTTGCATAGAGGTCCACGAGCAGCCGGAAAGCCATCGCGTCACGCGCGCGCCTAACGCGCTCCACGGGGGGCCTTTCGCCGTCAGCGCCATCGACCAATGACTTCGGCATCCAGACCATTTGGAGCTTTCGTGGCGGTGCAACCGCGTAGGAGCCACCGCTGTCCTTGACCAAATAACCTAATTCTCTCGCGCGACCTGCCGCAGCCTTTTGCGATGGCCCGACCGGCTGGCCGCCGCTTTCAACGAGCTTGACCATCTCGCCCGCCATAGCCGACAGAGGGGCGCGGCCATCCAAGGGACGCAGGTCGAGACGGGGGCGGGCACCCTTTTTTGTCCAATCCACGAACCCTGCGTTCGCCAGCTTATCGACGCAGTCGCGCGCGCGCCGCCAGTTCAGAGACGTGCGCTCATTGATCGCCTCGCGCGACCAAGTTGATGTCCGATTGTCGGCGCCTGTTCCGGCAGCCAGGATGAGGTAGCTAGCAGCAGCATCCGGATCGCCTAGCGCACAAACGGCATGAAACGTCGGCAAGTCCACGGCAAAAAAATTGCCGCGCCTTTTACTTTTGCCCGGCTGGGTCGTCGCTCCAGATGTTCCCGTCTCTTCGGTGTTCATCCACTAACCTCAGTATTGCCAGTGACTTGCTTAGCAGAGTCATGGTTTGTTCGCGATCTCAAATGTGCCTTCCCGTACTGTCCGGAGCAACTAAGTCTCGCACCCGTTGTAGGAAAATGCCTCCATCACTTGGCACTCCCTCGCTCAGGCGCGAACTCTACCAGCACCCACACGGCAGCGCGCTTGCGGCTGCTGGGATTGGTCCGACGCTTCCCGCTGTCCGCTATCAAGCCCTTGGCCTTGAGTTCGGAAAAGCGAGGCTGGACGCTGACACGGTCTAAGCCGGTAAGCTCAGCACACTCTTCGGGCGTCAGGCCGTAGGGACCGCGCTCACGCAACTTGCGAAGGACGAGGCTTTGCAACGGCCCCAACTTCGCACTGATCGCCTCCGCCGCTTCCCGTCCGGTTTCCGCAGAGCCCTTGAAGCCTGCCGCAAAGGGGAAGATTGCACCAGGCGCGGAATAGCCCCCGTCACGGCTGGCCCGCAGTTCGCGGTCATACAGATCACGCTGGCTCATGGGCGGCCTCCATCAGATCGGACAGTCCATGACGCTGGAGCAGGGCGCGCAGCCAACGGTCCTGCTTTTCGGACAGCGGACGGTCAGCAAAGGAAATGCCGCCGAGGAACTGTCCCTCGCGCTGCGTCAGGTCAGCGCCGCACGTCAGGACCGCCAGTGCGGCCTTGCGGGTGTTGGGAATTGCTGCCGTCATGCCGCGCCTCCCCAGATGAAGAATGACACGAGCGCAGCCCGATCCTGCCTGATCCCCAACCGGGAGATCAGGAATTGAAGCCGGAGCCTCGTTGCGCTATCTGAGTTGCTGTCGTGGTTGACGAATTTTGCGGGGCTGGGAATGTGGCGTTCCCGGCCCTTGCTCTTTCGGGCGAGCGAGCCCTTACGGCTTGCCATTGCTCACGCCGCTTCCGACGTGCTGGCGTAGCGGTTGGCGTCCTTCCAGGCCTCAATGTCCACAGGGTCATAGAGAACCTTACCGCGCCGCCCTGCGGTTGTTTTGATGAACTTCGGACCCACGCCCTGCGTGCGCCAATTTTCCAATGTTCCAGGAGCCACGCCGATCAATGGCGCTGCCTGAGCAGTGTTCAGCAATGTGCTCATTTCACCATTCCCTGCCCGGCCATCCAAGATGCATGGCCTTCAATGGGCATGGGCGGATTATGGTGGGCGAGGATGGTCTCTAATGAATGTATTTATTCATTTCTTAAGTTTAAAATCAGGTAGTTAGGTCGATATAGGTCAGCTTTACGAGGCTGCCGCACGGGCAGGTAGCTGAACAACATTCGTTTGCTCTACCGGGTTGAGCAGCCCGCTTATGTGCGCCGCCCACGCATCCAGCGCCGCTCGCTTCTCCGGCCCCCAGTCATGCCGCTGGTATACCCCAGCCACACCCGACTTCGCGCCGCTCACATGGTTCAGGATTGCCTCTGTCACCTCAAACCGCACACCTAAGCGCTGCATCCCGGTCGCCAACGTGCGGCGGAGATCGTGCAACCGCCAAGGCGCGATGGTGATCGGCTCGTCTTCTAAAGCGCCCAGCTTTGCGGCCTCTTTGTCTACGCGAGCCTTAGCGCGGGAAAAGCCGCTCACAGCCGTTTTATCCGTGGTGGTGAACACGAACCCAGACCGGGGCCACTTGCCTCTCTTGCCCTTCGCGAGCGCATCCAGTTCGGCCATCGCCAGGTCCGAGAGAGGCACCTGTGACGCCTCTCCGTTCTTCGCGCGATCGGCAGGCAGTGACCACATGGCGGAAGTGCGGTGCAACTCAGACCAATCCAGCCCCGCGACCTCTTCGACGCGCTGGCCCGTGATGATGAGGAGGCGAAACAGCGGAGCAAACGGGTAGTCCATCTTTCCCGTGCCCCGCCAAACCAACCGCAACTCGTCGTCCGACAAGAAGCGGTCGCGCTTCTGGGGAAGGGAGGGAGCCTCGACACCATCAAGCGGCGAAGAATGGAGGTCGCCCTCGCTGACCGCCCAGCGGAACAGACGGCGCAGCACGGCGAACAGGTTACGGCAGGTCGCCACCTTCCGGCGAGCAGGAGCCAGCACCGCGCGAATATCAGCCCGCGTGATGTCCGGCAGCGGCTTAGAGCCTAGCACTGGTTTGGCGTAGAGGCGCAGCAGGCTTTCGCCGTCCTTGTGCGACCGCTTCCAGCGGACCTTGAGGCACTCATCAACGAACGTGTCGGCATAGTCAGAGAACGCCAGGTCGATAGCCTTCCTTTGCCGCTCCTGCTTCTCAGCTTGAGGATCGATTCCTTGCCGCACGAGAATATGAATTCGATCCGCCTCACGGCGCGCCTTGTCGGGCGTGAGCGCCCCATGCTTCCCGATGGTATAGCGTCGGGTCTTCGCGCCCCTGCCTCCAATCCGATATTGGAACAGATAGATTTTGGCTCCGGCAGGCGTGACCTTCACGCCGAAGCCTTTGATCTTGTCGTCCCACAACATCTTGTCGGTCGCGCCCGGCTGCACCGCGTCCACCGCTGTCTTGTTAATCGTGCCCGTTGCCATGTGCTTACTGGTCCCTGCCTCAGTAAGCACGATAACATTGACCAGCGTGAACATCAATGGAACAGCGTGAGCAACACCCTTCGAGTCGCGAGGGGATTCAGGCCGATACCCCGCAAAGCGCCTAGACCCGACCAGCTAACTTTTAATCAGTAGGTCGCTGGTTCGAATCCAGCAGGGCTCACCATATTTCGCCATCGTCGGTTTGACATGGCGAGCCGCGCTTTCTCCTTAGACGCCCGTGATCCGGATACCCGAACCCGGGACCTTATATTTGCGATTCAGCGCGATGAGGACGGAGGTCAGCCCTTCCGCCACGACTGAGTTGCAGAGAGGCCCCGCGTTCCAGGCGCGTAGGCCGATTTCCTGCGCCAGTGCCACTACCTGATCAGCGGCGTCGGGGTCGTCAGCGCACACCAGGACGTCGCATTCCACATCTTCGTCCAGCTTAGTGAGGTGATGGGCGCTGATATTCTGGAAGGCGGACACGACGCGAACGCCCTCGCCCAGCATCTTCTGCACAGCCTCCACTGCCGATCCGCCTTTGGGAAGCTGTACGCGGCTTACCTTGGGCGGCATTAGGGGGACGGTGACGTCGATGAGGATCTTGCCTGTCAGCGCCGTTGCGACCTCTTGCACGGTGGACTGCTGCGCGGCGTAGGGGACGGCTAAAACGACGATCTCGCCCTGCGCGGCGGCCTCTGCATTGGGGGCGCCGGTGACCCGGTTGTCGCCAAGCACCTCGTTCATCTGCGCGGCGGCTTCCATTGCTCGTTCGGCCGTGCGACTGCCGATGATGACCCTGTGCCCCTTGTGCGCCCAGCGCAGCGCGAGCCCGCCGCCTTCCTTGCCTGTTCCGCCCAGCACGGCGATCGTCGCCAGTTGTTCATTTTGCATCAGACATACTCTCCAATATTCACGGCGCGGTTTTGGGCGCCATTTGATCTTTTTTGTCGCCCCATCCTTGGGCAAAGCTGGCAGTTCCACGGTCCAGTAGCGTGGGGAAGATTTGGCTGAAAGTCGTTGTCTCTGCCCCGTGAACCGGAAGCAGAAGTTTAAGCTGCTATCGCCTTTGCGCTATGGGGAACAGGGATCGCATCCACGCCGCGTTCAGCGATGTCTTTAAGAAGCGTCTCTACATCCTTGCGGGCGTTGCCTTTCAGCGCGCCTGAGAGGCAGCCCAAATAGCTGCTGACGAGCCGGACGATGACTTCATCGTCAGCGATGCGGCCCTGCGCCCATTCGTTGATCGTCGCGAATTCGAACCGCACCAGATCATCGACAAGCTTATCGACATCGACCCACGGCTGAAGCTGCTTCTTCGCATCAAGCGCTGCGATCCAGCTGCGATTATGATGGACGGCGGGGGCGTGGATGGCGGTCCAGATATCGCGGTCGACATCGGAGCTGAAATAGAGGGACATGACCGCCTTCACGTAATTCCGCAGTTTTGCGTTGCGTTGAAGGACCGAAATCATGCGTTCGATATTATGCTCCATCGTGCCAGGCTCGCTGACATAGGAGAGATGGCTCACATATTCGTCGAAATATTCCTGGATCGCCGCCGCGATCATCCGTTCTCGGGTCTGGAACGCATTGTAGAGCGTTCGCTTGGCAACGCCCGCGCGGTGCCCAATCTCGTTCATGCTGAAGGCGGCGATGCCCTGTTCAGCGATTACTTTTCGCGTTTCTTGCAGAATGCGCTTGCGCCGTTCGATGATGGCGGGGCTGGAATAGGTTTGCGGACGATCACCTACATCCTTCAGCATCGGCTTACCCTTGACGGTCAATCTCGTGCCTCATTCTGTGCATTTCATCCCCCGCTGCCTAGCATAGCGGGAATGCATGAAGGCGCAAATTTCGGTTTGAGTGGATGCGAGATGAAGCGGATCTCATCGGCTCAGGCCTTGCTTGTCGCAATCGCTGCCCGCACGCCATCGCGCAGTTCCCGGCGGATCGGATAGTTGTTCGACGGCAGATGCTGCGTCATCAGCAGCCCGATGATTTTTTCCATGGGGTCGATGAAGAAGAAGGTGGAGAATAGGCCTCCCCAAAAATATTCTCCGGTCGCAAGGTCGGTGGCTAAGCCCAGTCCGAAGCCTACCCCCGCATAATCCGCCTCGCTGAACAGGGACAAGGAATGGCGGGCAAGATCGCCCCCGCCTGGAAGGTGATTTGCGTGCATGGCCGCAACGGTCTGCGGTTTGAGCAAGCGCGTCCCGTCCAGCTCACCGCCCCGCAACAGCATCCGGGCAAAGCGATGATAGTCATTCGCGGTCGATATGAGGCCGCCTCCGCCGGAGCGCAGCTTCAAACTTCGTCGCCAACCGCTGCGCGCACCACGATCGTAGAGCGACAGGTCGCCGTCGGCGCGCAGCTGCCACGCGTCCGTCATCCGTTCCCCCTTTTCGCGAGGCAGCTCGAAGGACGTGTCGGTCATCCCGAGTGGACGGAAGATGCGATGTGTGAAGAAGCTGTCCAGATCAAGGCCGCTCAGCCGTTCGACCACCACGCCCAGAACGTCGGTCGCGACCGAGTAATTCCAGCGCTCACCGGGAGAAAATTCCAGAGGTAGCTGGGACAATGCCGCTATGAAGTCGTCGGAAGTGCGCTTCTGCTGAAACTCGTCGAGCCCCAGTCTACGATATTCGGCGTCGATCATCGTCTGCCGCTGGAGGCCGTAGGTCAGCCCAGACGTATGGCGGAGCAGATCGATCATTCGCATCGGCTGCTTTAACGGCGTCCGATCCACTCTCACGGAGAGATTTGCAAATTCCGGCAGGACATCCGTCACGGGATCGTCCAGCCCGACCAGCCCCTGTTCGACCAGCATCATGAAAGCGACCGATGTGACCGGCTTCGTCATCGACGCGATCCGGAACAGCGAGTCTTTCTCAAGCAGTTCCTGGCTGGCGCGTGCGACGCCACTGACATGCGACAGCAGAACGCGCTCGTCGCGCGAGACAAGCAGACGCAAATGAGGCAGCTTGCCGGTCGCTACATATTTTTCGTGCAGCGATGTGGCGAGCAGATCCAACTTCTCCGGATTCATGCCTGTCGCCGTCGCTGCCCTTACGTCAACCTGCGTGGTCGCCTGCATCCTGCCTCCGGTCACTCACCCGATTTGCGCTAGAGCAGTGGCGCTTTGAGAACAATCCCGGCTGGGGCTATTCGCTTGTCCATTGCCAAAGACCTGTGGAGCCATCTATTTCAGGCGCCCTCACCTGCACTGGACCCACAACGGCATGGCCAGCGGCCTATCTGCGATATTTCTGGCGAACCGGGCGGCGCTGCTGCGCTTTCTGCGCGCGCGTGGCGCGGGGGATGATGCAGAGGATCTGATGCAGGACATGTGGATGAAGCTGGAAGCGAGGGATGTTGGTCCAGTCGCTGACCCCCTGCCCTATCTGTATCGCGCGGCCAACAATCTGATGCTGGACCGTTATCGTTCCAGCACGCGCCGGGGAAAGCGGGAGCAGGATTGGGCGGAGAGCGCTGGCGGCGTTATGGCCGATCCGGGCGAGGACATGGCCGTTGATGAACGGTTGATCCTGGCCGAGATCGTGGAGAATGCGCAGGAGGTGCTGCGCGAGCTAGGGCCACGCGTTGAACTGGTGCTTCGTCGATTTCGGATCGAAGGCGTCGGACAGCGGGGGATCGCCGAGGAACTGGGGGTCAGCCTGACCACCGTGGAGAAGGACTTGCAGAAGGCCTATCGCGCGCTGACCGTCCTCAAACAGAAGCTGGATACGGAATGATCGGCGTGGCGGCGTCTCGCCCGGTAAGGGGCAATATATGACCGGGGCGAATGCCATGCTTCATGAGGAGGCGCTCGGATGGGTCATCCGAACGCGCGATCCCGATTTTGTGGAATGGGACGCCTTCACCGTCTGGCTGGAGGCTGATCCGACGCATGTAACGGCCTATGATGCCGTGATGGTGGCTGATGCCGGACTGGGTGCGATCATGGCGGCAGCCCCCGAAGCCACGCCTGCCGCCGCAAATGATCCGGGGCCGCCCAGATCGCGGCCCGGACGCTGGATTGCAGGAGGCGCGATAGCCGCAGCAATCGTGGCGGCCGTCTCCATCGGCAACTGGACGAGGAGCGACATCTATACCGTGACCACCCGTCCGGGCGAGGTGCGCAACATCGTCCTGGACGACGGCACGCGCATAGACCTGAACGGTGGATCGACGTTGCGGCTCGATCATGAGAATGATCGCTTCGCCGCACTCGATGGGGGCGAGGCTGCCTTTACCGTCCGCCATGACAGCGGTGATCCGTTCCGGGTAAGCGTGGGCAAAGCCGTGTTTGAGGATGCGGGCACCATCTTCAACATTGTCCATAGCGGCAGTGCGACACGGATTGGCGTTGCGGAGGGCAAGGTCGTCTTCGATCCGCGAGGACAGGCCATTGCCCTGCCCGCAGGCCGAGGGTTGTCCAGCGACCCAACCGGCGTCCACCTTATGACCATCGCGCCCGATAGCGTGGCAAGCTGGCGGGAGGGGCGGCTGAGTTACGATAATATGCCGGTGGCGCAGATCAGCGCGGACATCGCACGATCGTTGGGGGTGAAGCTGGATACGACGCCTGCGGCAGGCGGTACGCGATTTACGGGCACGATCCGGCTGGACCGGAACTTGCCGCGCTTTTTCGCAGCCGCCGCTCCGCTCATGGGTCTTTCGGCCGTGCGGCAAGGGGACGGATGGCTGCTGAAGGAAATGGATGGTTCGCTCCGCTGACGTCCTTATCGTCACTGCCGTAGCCGTTGCAGCCACATCCCCGGCGAACGCTGCGGACAGGCAGATGATCAGCCTCGCCCCGTCCCGGCTGGGCGAGGCTGTCGTCGTGCTTGGCCGTCAGACGGGCGCCTCTATCGGCATGTCGGACCAGTCGCTCGCAGGGCTTGCCACGCCCGCGATCGAAGGCCGTTTGTCGGTTGAGACGGCCCTGCGCCGACTCCTGCGCGGGACCAATGCTCGTGCCGAGCGGATAAACGCCAGCACATGGCGCATCGTCCGCGCGCCTGTGACGCCTGCGCCGGCCGTTGCCGCCCGCGCCAGGTCAGCAATTCCCGAGCCGCCGCCGTCCACCGAGATCGTCGTCACAGCCTCCAAGCGCGACGTCCCGTTGCCCCGCTATCCCGGCGTCGTGGAAGCCCTGGACTATGCCTCGCTCACCAGCGCAGAAGCTGCGGCTGGCACCGCAACTCTGCTGAGCCGCGTCGCCAGCCTGAGTTCCACCCATGCGGGTCCGGGCCGTAACAAGCTGTTCCTGCGCGCGATCGCCGATTCTGCCATCGCTGGTCCGACGCAGGCGACCACAGGGCAATATCTTGGCGACATGCGCCTCAACTATGCGGCGCCTGATCCTGACCTGCGCCTCTATGACATGCAGGGCGTCGAAGTATTGGAAGGGCCGCAGGGCACGCTGTACGGTGCGGGCTCGCTAGGCGGGATCATCCGTTTCGTGCCCAATCCGCCCAATCTGGCCCGGATCGGCGGGCAGCTGTCCACCGGACTAAGCTTCACTCAGCATGGCGATCCGGGCGGTGATGTTTCCGCAACGTTGAACGTCCCGATCGTCCCGGAACGGCTGGCGCTGCGCGTTGTCGGCTACGGCGTCCGGGAGGGCGGCTATATCGATGACCTCCAGCGCCGACGCAATGACGTCAATCGGACGGATATATATGGTGGCCGCGCGGCTCTGCGTTTTGCGCCCAATGAGGATTGGGTGATCGACCTCACGGGGCTCTACCAGCGGATTGACGGGGATGATGCGCAATATGCGGATCGGACGGCGGGTCCCCTCGACCGGAAGTCCAGTTTGGCGCAACCGTCATCCTCCGATTATGCGCTCGGCAATGTGCGGATCGAGAGGCAATGGGATGATCTGCGCTTCGTATCGTCGACCGGCTATGTCCGTAACAGTCTGACCGAAAGCTATGACGCGACGCAGCCCTCCACGCCACCCGCGCTTTTCACCCAGCATAATCGGGTTTCCATCTTTTCGACGGAGAACCGCCTGACGCGGGACAGGGAAAATGGCCTCGGCTGGGTCGTCGGCCTCTCCTATCTGGAAAGCGTATCGCGATTGAGCCGGTCGCTGGCTTCCTTCGGCCCTGGCTTCGTGGAGGATGAGATCATTCCCGGCGTCCCGCTATACGGCAGCGGCACTCCGGCAGTTGCAACGGGGGTTCGCAATCGCATCCGGGAAGCGACGATCTTTGGCGAGACGTCCTTTGAACCCGTGGCAGGGCTGGTCGCCACACTGGGCGGTCGGTTGACGAACAGCAGCCTGTCAGGTGAGGCAGTCGATCCCGTCGCGCTGCTTGCCAGTGCCGATATCGCGCGAGCAGAAGCGGAGGCGAAGCGGCATGAGACGATCTTCCTGCCGTCTCTCTCCCTGCTGAGCGATGCGATTCCGGGCCTGACCCTCTACGCCCGTTATCAGCAGGGCTTTCGGCCGGGCGGGCTGGCGGTGGATGACCAGCATGTGAGGCGGTTCAGCAACGACCGGGCATCGACGCTGGAGTTCGGCTTTCGCAAGGGAGTTTCCGGCGGCGAACTGGTCGCGATCAGCGGGAATTTCGCCTATACGAACTGGCGCGATATTCAGGCGGATGTCATCGACAGGATCGGCCTGCCAGCCACGGCCAATATCGGTAACGGCCGCATCTTCACCGTTGAAGGCCGCATCGTTGTACGGCCGCTCCCGACGCTGAGCATCGATGGCAGTTTTATTTATAATGACAGTCGGCTCAAAAGGCCCGCGCCCTATGTCCAAGCGCTGGTGGCCGCAGACAAGTCGATGACTTTGCCCAATGTCGCCAACCTTGGCGCCCGGATCGCGATTGATTATCGAGCCCGGTTGAGCGGCGACATGACCCTGCACCTGAACGGGTCCGCCAGATATGTCGGCAAGTCGCGGCTGGGCGTTGGCCCTGTCCTTGGGCGCGACCAGGGGGATTATGTCGATACGGCGATGAGCGCGAGCGTTTCGCGTGGGCCGCTGCAATTCTCGCTGTCGCTCAGCAATCTGCTGGACAGCCACGGCAACCGCTTTTCGCTGGGCACGCCATTCAATCTGCGCGGCGATTATGTGACGCCGATGCGTCCACGGACGATAAGGATGGGAATGGACTTCGCTTTTTGAAGCCAGCGGTTACGGCAAAGTTCCTATGGTGACGTCATGCCAGTGAACGCTGGCGGGCGCGCCCCCTCCTTGCTCGCCAGACCAGCCATGAGGCCGTCTTGCCCCCCGGGACAGCCTTGTGGACGGGACGCCGCTTGCTCCTCAGGCGGCGTCCCATTCATTCACGGGTGGACGGCGAAATCGAAAATCCGTGCCGAGCCCGTGCCGTTGCCCCACATGCCGGGGCCAGCGCCCGCGCTTACCGAATAGAGGAAGCCATATTCGCCCGTGGGCAGGTCCGATGAGGGCGTCACCTTGAACACTCCGGGCGTCACCTGTTCATAGTCGAAGGGGATCCGGTCCTTGTCCATCACCCCTGCCTTGGCCCCTGCCAGATTCATGCTGCCCACGCGTGTTTCGCGACGATCCTTCTTCACCTCGAACCGGATGAGGCTGAATTCATTGGGGGAGGTGATGGCGCTTGCCGGACCCGACAGCCACAATGAGCCGCCGCCTGACTGGGAAAGGCCGCGCGTCGCCTCATCGAAGTAGAAATAGAATGTCGGGCGCGATCGACCGGTGCGGACCCGCGCGGTGATGTTCGGGATGACCGCCTTGATGCTGAGCGAAGCGATGCCGCCGGTAAAGGCATAGCCCAATATGCCGCCGGTCTTGCTCTGGTTCGACGTCGTGGGATCGATGCGCGCCATGCGCGCGTCGGTTGCCAGGTAGACGCCGGATGGATGCGGGACCAGCGGATCAGGCGAGTCGGCGGAGAAAACGGCCTTGGACGAAACCGCGCCTTCAGCGCCGGATTGGATCATGGCGGCAATTACCGGACCGGGCACGCCGCGCTTTTTCAGGGCAATCAGATCGTCAGTCGATAGGGCGTAATGACCGGCGGACGCCTTGATCTTGGCGATCACGGCGTCATCGCCCAACCCCGCCTGAACGAGCGACACGACCATGTCGTTGGTCAGCGTTTCGGCCTGCACACTCAGCGGCGCGCAGGCCGCCAACAGCGCAAGTCCCGCAATCAGCCCGCGTAGCTTCATGTTTTACCCCCTGTGGACGGAAGCGCCCCCGCTTCCGCTTTCCATTCAGGGGTTTAGACAGTGGGCTTCGATTTACGCAAGCGCCTTGCGGACGAGGTCATTGACGACCTGGGGATTGGCCTTGCCCTGCATGGCTTTCATCGTCTGGCCGACGAAGAAGCCGAACAAGGCTTCCTTGCCCGCCTTATATTGTTCAACCTTGTCGCCATTGGCGGCAAGGACCTTTGCCACGGCAGCTTCGATCGCGCCGGTGTCGCTGGTCTGCTTCAGCCCCTTTTCCTCAACGATCTTCGGCGCGCGATCGCCGGTTTCCAGCATGATCTCGAATACCTGCTTGGCGATGGTGCCGCTGATCGTGCCATCGGCGACGAGCGCGAGCAGTTCCGCGCCCTCTTCGGGGCCGACCGGACTGTCCTCAAGGCTCTTCCCGAGGCGGTTGAGAGCGCCGTACAGTTCCGACAGCAGCCAGTTGGCCGAAGCCTTGGCAACCTCGCCCTCGCTCTTCTTCTGGATACGCGCGGCTTCGGCCAGCAAGGCTTCGAACCAGCGCGCCGTGTCGGCGTCAGCGGTCAGCGTGGCGGCATTGTAAGCCGAAAGACCCAGTTGCTCCTCATAGCGGCTGCGTTTTGCATCCGGCAGTTCGGGCAAGGACTGGCGGCATTCCTCCAGGAAGGCGTCTTCCAGTTCCAGCGGCAGAAGGTCCGGGTCCGGGAAGTAGCGATAGTCATGCGCATCTTCCTTGGACCGCATGGACCGCGTTTCATTCTTGTCCGGATCGTAGAGGCGCGTTTCCTGAACGACCCTGCCGCCCGCTTCCAGCACATCGACCTGACGGCTGGCCTCATATTCGACCACCGCCATGACGAAGCGGACGGAGTTGACGTTCTTCGTTTCGGTTCGCGTGCCGAACTCATGGCCGGGCTTGCGCACCGACACGTTGACGTCGGCGCGCATCGAACCCTGATCCATATTGCCATCGCACGAGCCAACATAACGAAGGATCGTGCGGAGCTTCGACAGATAGGCGCCAGCCTCGGCCGGTGAGCGCATGTCGGGCTTCGACACGATCTCCATCAGCGCGACGCCCGAGCGGTTGAGGTCGACATAGGAGCGCGTCGGGTGCTGGTCGTGCATCAGCTTACCCGCATCCTGCTCGACATGGATGCGTTCGATGCCGATCCGCTTGGTCGCGGCGTCGGGGTTCTTCTCATCGAGATTGATCTCGATCTCGCCTTCGCCGACCAGCGGGTGGTAAAGCTGGCTTATCTGATAGCCCTGCGGCAAGTCGGCGTAGAAGTAGTTCTTGCGATCGAAGCGCGACCATTTGTTGATCTTTGCATTGATCGCCATGCCGGTGCGCACCGCCTGACGGATGCACTCGCGATTGGGCACGGGCAGCATGCCCGGCATCGCCGCGTCAACCAGCGACACCTGCGTGTTGGGTTCCGCGCCGAATGCCGTCGCCGCGCCGGAAAAGAGCTTCGCCTGGCTCGTCACCTGCGCATGGACTTCCAGGCCGATCACGACCTCCCACTCGCCGGTTGCGCCCTGAATGCGGTATGCTGTCTCGGTCATCTTCTACACCGTCATCCCAGCGGAAGCTGGGATCTTTCTCGTATGTTGTTCAACCTCGCCTGAGATGCCAGCCTACGCTGGCATGACGAGTTTGATTACCACCACTTTTCCGGCCGAGCCGTGAAGCCTGCGCGTTCCTCGATCGCGAGGCCCGCGTTCAGCACGGTCTGCTCGTCCAGTGCCTTGCCGATGATCTGCAACCCAAGCGGCAATCCTTGCCCGTCCAGCCCGCCCGGCACCGCCATCGCGGGCAAGCCAGCGAGCGAGGCAGGCACGGTGAAGACGTCGTTCAGATACATGGCCAGCGGATCGGCCTGCTTCTCGCCCAGCGCGAAGGAGGCGCTAGGCGCGGTCGGCGTCAGCAGCAGGTCGCACTTCTCGAAAGCCTGCTCGAAATCGCGCGCGATCAGCGCCCGCACTTTCTGCGCTTGCGTATAATAGGCGTCGTAGAAGCCCGCCGACAGCACATAGGTGCCGATCATGATGCGGCGCTTGACCTCCGGCCCGAAGCCCAAGGCGCGGGTCGCGGCATACATGTCCTGTAGGCCCGCTCCATCGGGAAGGTCGCGTTGGCCGTAGCGTACGCCGTCATAGCGGGCGAGGTTTGAGGAAGCCTCGGCAGGTGCGATGATATAATAGGTTGGCAGCGCATATTTGGTGTGGGGAAGCGATACCTCCACGACCTCGGCGCCTGCGTCCTTCAACCAATCGATGCCGCGATCCCACATGGCGGAGATTTCCGCATTCAGGCCATCGGGGCGATATTCCTTGGGGATGCCGACCTTCTTGCCCTTGAGACTGCTCGTCAGGTTGGCTTCCCACTGGGGCACGGCCAGATCGAGCGAGGTCGAATCCTTGGGATCGAAGCCCGCCATCGTTTCCAGCAGGATCGCATTGTCGCGCACCGTCCGCGCCATCGGCCCGGCCTGATCCAGTGAGGAGGCAAAGGCCACGATGCCCCAGCGCGAACAGCGGCCATAGGTCGGCTTGATACCACTGATGCCTGTGAAGGCGGCAGGCTGACGGATGGAACCGCCGGTATCGGTGCCGGTCGCCGCCGGACACAGCCGGGCGGAGATCGCCGCCGAAGAACCGCCCGAGGAACCACCCGGCGCCAGCGCGGCATTATCGCCACCGCCCCGCCGCCAAGGCGAGATCACATTGCCGAAATAGCTGGTCTCGTTGGATGAGCCCATGGCGAACTGGTCGAGGTTGAGCTTACCCAACATCCCCGCGCCCGCATCCCACAGCTTTTGGGAGACGGTGGATTCATAGGTCGGCTTGAACCCTTCCAGCATGTGGCTGGCGGCGGTCGTCTGCACGCCTTCGGTGCAGAACAGGTCCTTCATGCCGATCGGCACGCCCGACAGCGGCTTGAGCGCTTCGCCCGCAGCCTTTGCCTTGTCGGCGGCATCGGCGGATGCCAGCGCCTTTTCCGGCGTTTCCACGATGAAGGCATTTAGTGCCTTGGCCGCAGCGACATTGGCGTTGAACGCCTCGGCCACTTCGCGCGCGGAGAAGTCGCCGACGCGGAAACCGTCGCGGATTTCGGCTACTGTAAGATCGGTAAGATCAGTCAAACTCTTTCCCCGGTCGGACTGAGCCTTTCGAAGCCCAGTCCTTTCTTGAAGAGAAGTAGAGCCCTTCGACAAGCGCAGGGCGAACGGAATAACAGATGTTATTCAATGACTTTTGGCACAGCGAAGAAGCCATGTTCGGCTTGAGGGGCATTCGCCAGCACCTTGTCGCGAACATTGCCGTCGGTCACGGCGTCCTCACGCAGGCGCAGCTTATTGGGTATGACGGCGGTCATCGGCTCGACGCCGGTCACATCCACCTCGCCCAATTGCTCCACCCAGCCAAGGATGTTGTTGAGTTCAGGCACCATCGCCTCGGCTTCGGCTTCGGTCACCGAAATGCGCGAAAGGCTGGCGATCTTCTTTACGGTCTGAAGGTCTATCGACATGGGCCGCCGCTACCACCCGCTCACGTCCGCTTCAAGTCCGCACTTGCGCATGAGGGGTGCCTGCGCCAGACAGGCGCCGTTCGACGCAGGCCATGGGGGTCCTGGCGATCGGCGGAGAGCAAAGCATTGGCCCGCAAGTTCCTCTATGTCGTCGCCAGCCTTATCGTGCTGGTCCTTGCGGCATTGCTGGTTTACCGCATCTGGGGGATGCAGCTGATCCGCGCGGTCATGGTCCCGCGAGAAGCCTTTACCCCGATCGCCCCGCTTCCGGCCAATGCCTATGATGATCCCAAGATGTGGATCGCCCGGCCAGACATCGCGCAAGGCAATCCAGCTTTGTGGAAACCCGCCGGACAGAAGGATGAAGCGGCTGCCCAGAAAGCGGCTGTCTTCTTCATTCATCCGACCTCCTACATTACCGCTTTTGGCGGCGCGCATTGGAACATGCGGCTGGACGACAAGGATGCGCTGACGACTGCCCGTCGTTTCGTGCAGGGGCAGGCAAGCGCCTTCAACGCGGTCGGCGATGTCTGGGTGCCCCGCTATCGGCAGGCCAATTATGGCGCTTTCCTCACCGACAAGCCTGCTGGCGAACAGGCTCTGGCGGCGGCCTATCGCGATGTGCGCCAGGCCTTTGCGGCATTTCTCAAAGCCAATCCCAAGGGTCCGCTGATCCTTGCAGGACACAGCCAGGGGTCGCGCCACCTGCTCCAGTTGCTGCGCGATCAGGTTGCGGGGACGCCTGTCGCTTCCCGCGTCGTGGCAGTTTATGCCGTTGGCTGGCCGGTATCCGTGGAGGCGGATTTGCCCGCCCTCGGCCTGCCCGCCTGCGCCCGGCGCGATCAGTCGCGGTGCATTGTCAGCTGGCAAAGCTATGCCGAGCCTGCTGATCCGGCTCCGATGGTGGAAAGTTTCGAGCGCTTGCGCGGTTTTACGGGCCGCCCTCGCAAGGGCACGCACATGCTTTGCACCAATCCGATCACCGGCACCTTCAACGGGGCCGCTCCGGCAAGCGCCAATCTGGGTACGATCGATGGCCGGGATGAAGGCAAAGCGCCGCGGCTGCTGAAGGGCGTAGTTCCAGCCCGTTGTGATAGCAGCGGCATATTGATGATCGGGGAGCCGGTGGACATGGGGCCGTTCACGCTGCCGGGCAATAACTATCACGTCTATGACTATAGCCTGTTCTGGGGAGACGTTCGGCAAGATGCGCGCCAGCGGCTGGCGAGTTTCCTGAAGAGATGAGCACGCTGCTCACCACCGACCGCGCGGCCTTCCGCGAGGTGCTGCCGTACGGCGGCCGCCTGCTCGGCATGGATGTCGGCACGAAAACGATCGGGCTTGCCTTGTGCGACGCGGGTTGGTCCATCGCGAGTCCGGCGCACACGGTGGCACGCGGGAAGTTCAGCAAGGACAAGGTCGCGCTCGCCGCTTTCATGGAGCAGCAGCAGGTGAAGGGCGTCGTCATCGGCCTCCCACTCAATCTCGATGGCAGCGAGAGTCCACGCAGCCAGGCGAGCCGTGCCTTCGGCCGCAACATTGCGGATCTTGGCTTGCCAATCCTGTTGTGGGACGAACGCTGGTCGACGCAGGCGGTGACGCGCACTTTACTGGAGGCAGATGCCAGTCGTGCGCGGCGAGGCGAGCTGGTCGACAAGCTGGCCGCGAGTTACATCCTGCAAGGGGCAATCGACGGGTTGATGGCTGGATTTTGATCGCCGTTCGAGGGAGCAGCTACCCCTCGAAAGCCGAGATGATGGGACAAGGCCCCTCATCGGATGCGTGACATGCACTGGCGAGCCGCCTTAGCGAATCGCGCGCCGCCTGGAGTTCGGCGATCTTCACGTCCAGTGCAGCTAATTGCCCCGCCGCCAGTTCCCTGGCACGCGCCCTGTCTTGTCCGGCATCCAGTCGCAGAAGCTCGCCAATCTGGTCCAGCGTGAACCCCGCCGCCTGCGCCGAGCGTATGAACTTCAAACGTCGCACATCCTGATCATCATAACGACGGACGCCGCGCGTCAGTCCGCTGCCGTCCCGATCCGGCGTCTCCAGTAATCCGCGCCGCTGATAGAAGCGCACGGTCTCCACGCCCACGCCACCAGCGCGCGCCAAACCAGAAATTGTCATCGCCATGCTTGACTCCGGACCATGGTACGGAACCCATATGGGGCGCAGAATGATAGTGTCCAAGAGAAAGCGATGAGATGACAAGCGCAACAGCAACGACCGCCTTGCCGCGAACGGCTGTCCTCTATCGGATGGTGATGCCCGGCCATGTCTGCCCCTATGGCCTCAAGGCGCGCTGGCTATTGCGGCACAAGGGTTATGATGTGGAGGATCACTGGCTCACTAGCCGTGAGGAAACGGAGGCCTTCAAGCAGGCGCATGACGTCAAGACGACTCCGCAAATCTTCATCGATGACGAACGGGTCGGCGGCCATGACGATCTGCGCCGCTTTTTGGGCCTGACAGTCGCTGATCCGTCAGCCACCAGCTATGTCCCGGTTCTCGCTGTCTTTGGGGTCGGCGCGCTGTTGGCGCTCGCGATCAGTTGGCTGACCGCGATGCCGCTGATCAGTGTCATGACCGTCGAAAGTTGCATTGCAGTCACCATGATGCTGCTCGCGATGCTGAAGCTTCAGGATGTGGACCGGTTCGCCACCATGTTCCTGAACTACGACCTGCTTGCCCGCCAATATGTGCCTTATGGGAAGGCTTATCCGTTTCTGGAGCTTGGCGCAGGCGTGCTGATGTTGACCGGCATTCTGTCTTGGCTTTCCATCCCCGTCGCGCTGTTCATTGGCGGCATCGGCGCGGTATCAGTGTTCAAGGCCGTCTATATCGACAAGCGGGAACTGAAATGCGCGTGCGTCGGCGGCGGCAGCAACGTACCGTTGGGGTTCGTCTCCCTGACAGAAAACATCATGATGGTTGCGATGGCGCTGTGGATGCTTTTTCGTATCTGACCTCAGATGCCATCCCGATCGCTGTCGGAGAGCAACTACCCCTGGACCCATTCTGCCGAAGAGATGCCCTGCGCATACAGAAGTACCGAGAGGTCGCCATGGACGATCTCCGCAGCGGCTGCTTCCCGCGTTTTGGGCTTGGCATGATAGGCAACGCCAAGACCCGCGCCCTGGATCATAGGTATATCGTTGGCGCCGTCACCCACCGCGAGCGTCAATGCCCGATCAATGCCTGCTTCGATCGCGGCTTCCAGTTCCGCACGCTTGCGGGACGCATCGACGATCGGCAGCGTTACCGTGCCCACCAGCGCCCCATCCGCAATCTCCAGAACATTCGCCACCGCACGATCAAACCCGATTTCCTCGGCCACGGGTCCGGTGAAGCGGGTGAAGCCGCCGGATACAAGGAGGGTTTCAGCCCCCCTCGCCTTCATTGTACGGACAAGTGCTCCCGCGCCCGGCATGATCCTCACGCGCTCTGTCCGGCATCGGTCGATCGCTTCATCGGCGAGGCCCTTGAGCAAGGCGACGCGCTCATGCAGCGCGCCTGCGAAGTCGAGCTCGCCGCGCATCGCCCGCTCGGTGATATCGGCGATCTGCGGCTTGATGCCCGCATAGTCGGCGAGTTCGTCGATGCACTCCACCGTGATCATCGTGGAGTCCATGTCCGCGATCAGCAGCTTCTTCTCGCGACCCTCGGCAAGCTGAACGATGACATCGATCCTGTCGCCGATCCCGGTTAGCGCCGCCCGGGCCAACATAGGATCACCGCCGAAGAAAATATCGGCAGCCTTGCCCTCATCCAGCCACTTGCTATCCACCGGCGCGCAGCCAGCCGTCGCCAGCCGAGCCACGGCATCTTCAATATCCCGCTGACTCAAGGCCGCACTTGCCACTAAGGTTGCGACGAACATGGACACTCCTGAAACATCTATGGGCGAATCCCGCCCCCGCGTCGCGCTTATTGCCGGGCCTACCGCCAGCGGCAAGAGCGCGCTGGCACTCCGGCTGGCTCAAGCGGCCAATGGCGGCGTCATCAATGCAGATGCAAGCCAAGTATATGCCGATCTCCAGATACTTTCCGCGCGCCCGAATATGGATGAGATGGGTGACATCCCGCATCGCCTTTTCGGCCATATTGACGGGGCGGAGGCCTGTACGGCTGCGCGGTGGGCGGCAGAAGCGCGAGAGGAGATCGGCAAGGCGCATGCGGAAGGACGCCTGCCCATCCTGGTCGGTGGCACGGGGCTTTACCTGCGCACATTGCTTGATGGTATCGCTCCGGTGCCGGACATCGATCCCACCATTCGTTCCGCTGTCCGCGCCATGCCCGTTGCGGACGCCCATGCCGCATTGTCAATCGAGGACCCGGCAGCTGCCGCGCGGCTGGCGCCTGCCGATAGCACAAGGGTAGCCCGTGCATTGGAGGTGGTGCGCTCGACAAGCCAGCCGCTCGCCTATTGGCAGCAACGAAAGGTCGGAGGCATCGGCGAACAAATCCGCCTTTCACCACTCATTCTGCTGCCGCCGCGCGATTGGTTGATCGCACGTTGCGACCAACGCTTCGAGCAGATGGTTGAGGGTGGCGCCGTCGCCGAAGTAGAGGCCTTGCTCGCGCGCAACCTCTCGCCCGATCTTCCTGTCATGCGCGCTATCGGCGTGCCTGAAATTGCGAGCTGGCTTGCCGGTGATATTGACCGCAGCACCATGCTGGAGCGCGGCCGGATTGCGACCCGGCAATATGCCAAACGCCAATATACCTGGTTTTCGCGCCAGCCCCCGGCCAGTTGGACTAGGGAAACACGCTCTGTTGATGACAATTTTTCGCCTGAAATCGTAATTAAATTACGTAAATAGCTATTGACTAGCCATTTTGTGTCTAATAGAGGCACCCACCTTGCCTTCGCTCCTCATCTGGAGCAGAGGGCGCAACCTGCATCCAGTGGAAGGATTTCATCGTGGCCGAAAAGAGCGGCGCGGACATTTTGGTTGAGTGCCTGATCGACCTGGGGGTCGAGGTCGTGTTCGGTTATCCGGGCGGGGCTGTGTTGCCCATTTATGACGCACTTTTCGATCATCCCAAGATTCGCCACGTCCTTGTCCGCCACGAACAGGGCGCGACCCATATGGCGGAGGGCTATGCACGTTCGACCGGTAAGCCCGGCGTCGTTCTCGTCACCTCCGGCCCCGGCGCGACCAATGCGGTCACCGGCATCACCGATGCGCTGATGGATTCCATCCCGATGGTCGTCATCACCGGGCAGGTCGGCACGCCGCTGATCGGCACTGACGCCTTCCAGGAAGCTGACACGGTCGGCATCACGCGCCATTGTTCAAAGCATAATTATCTGGTGAAGAAGCCCGCCAAGCTGGCGAGCGTCATCCACGAAGCCTTTCATATCGCCACCACGGGCCGCCCCGGCCCGGTTGTCGTCGATATTCCCAAGGACGTACAGGTCGCCACCGCGCCCTATTCCCGTCCGCTTGGCTTTGAGCATGCCAGTTACAAGCCGCAAACCAAGGCGGATGCGTCGGCAATCGCTCAGGCCGTCGAAATGCTGGCCAAGGCAGAGCGGCCGGTCTTCTACACTGGCGGCGGGGTCATCAATTCGGGTCCCAAGGCATCGATCCTGCTGCGTGAACTGGCGGAGCTGACTGGTGCACCTGTTACCTCAACCTTGATGGGTCTGGGCGCCTTCCCTGCATCCTCGCCGCAATGGCTGGGCATGCTGGGCATGCATGGCACGTATGAAGCCAATTGGGCGATGAACAAGGCGGACCTGATCGTCTGCATCGGTGCGCGATTTGACGATCGCGTCACCGGCCGCCTCGATGCCTTTGCGCCGAACAGCAAGAAAATCCACATCGACATCGACCGCAGCTCGATCAACAAGACGGTCGAGATCGATCTTCCGGTTATTGCTGACGTCGGCAACGCGCTGACGGACATGATCGCTGCGTGGAAAACCCATGGTCACAAGGCTGTGGACCTCAGCGAGTGGTGGGCCAGGATCGAAGGCTGGCGCGCGCGCAACAGCCTGGCCTATCCGGAGAGCCGCGAAGAGATCATGCCGCAGGAGGCGATCGCGGAGCTCTACCGGGCTTCCAAGTCGGCCGATGACGTCATCATCACCACCGAAGTCGGCCAGCACCAGATGTGGGCTGCGCAGCATTTCGGTTTTGAAGAGCCGAACAAGTGGCTGACTTCAGGCGGTCTTGGCACCATGGGCTATGGCTTCCCTGCCGCGATCGGCGCGCAGGTCGGCAATCCTGACAGTCTAGTCGTCTGCGTCGCTGGTGATGCCTCGATCCAGATGAACATTCAGGAGATGGGAACCGCGAGCCAATATCGGCTGCCCGTCAAGGTGCTGATCCTGAATAACGAGTATATGGGCATGGTCCGCCAGTGGCAGGAACTGACCTATGAAAGCCGTTATTCCAACAGCTATTCGGACAGCCTGCCGGACTTCGTGAAGCTGGCGGAGGCTTATGGCTGGACCGGCATCCGCATCGAAGAGCCGCAGGAGCTGGCGGCAGGCATTCGTCAGATGATCGACACACCCGGCCCTGTCATCGTGGACTGCCGCGTGGCGAAGCTTTCCAACTGCTTCCCGATGATCCCGTCGGGCGCGGCGCATACCGACATGCTGCTCGACCCCAGCC
>CAMPIM010000056.1 GCA_946886365.1 uncultured Novosphingobium sp. | reverse complement strand
CTGCCGACGACTGGCTTTGTGAACAATACGTCGGGCACGTTCCCCGACTCTTATCTGGCGCAGTTCGGATGCAGCAAGGCCACCTTCGCCAGCTGCCCGACCTATCTCAATGCCAGCAGCTATGGCCAAACGCAGTTGGCCAGTCCCGATCTTGAACCGGAAAAATCGACCAGCTGGACGGCGGGTGTGATTTTCGAACCCACGCGCAACATCCGGTTGAGCGTCGACTATTATAATATCAAGAAGAAGGGAGCGATCATCCCCGCGCCTTATGGCCCGGCGCTGGCCGCTTATTATTCGGGTGCGGCGATCCCGGCAGGCTACAACATCATCGCGGATTCGCCCGATCCCCAGCACCCCAATGCTCTACCGCGCGTCGCCTATGTTCAGGCGCCGTTGATCAACGCCAACACGATCCGGTCCGAAGGTCTGGATTTCGCGGCGACTGGCCGGTTCGACTTCGGCGATGTGCGTCTCACCAGTTCGCTCGAGGCGACCTACATCATCAATCTCGACACCACATTCGCCGATGGCAGTGTCGAAAGCTATGAAGGTACGCTTGGCAACAACAGCCTGACTGCCGGATCGGGCACGCCCGAATGGCATGGCAGCTGGACCAACACGCTGGAATGGAAGCGCTGGACCCTTTCGGCGACGGCGGAATATTTCGGCGGCTACAATCTGTCGGCCGAAGACATCGAAGGCCCCGGCACGTCGGGTGATTGCGGCCTGCTCTCGCCGCAGTTCGTCAAGTGCGACGTAAAGCCCTATATCACGGTCGATCTCACCACCAGCTACAAGCTCAACGACAATTTCACGCTCTATTTGAACGTGCTCAATGTCTTTGACGATCTGCCGCCGATCGATCCGATCACCTATGGCGCTAACAACTATAACCCCGTCCAGGGTGGCACCGGCATCTACGGCCGCGCCTACCGTTTGGGTGTAAAGGCCAACTTCTGATCTGAAGTCGTAACGCTAGGAAAAGGAAAGGGGCGCGTCCGAAAGGATGCGCCCCTTTTTCGATATAAGCCCCTCCCCGTCAGGCGAGGGGTGATGAACATTACCCCACCCGCAACTGCAAGGCCCCATCGCCCTCGTCCACTCGCACCGTCGCGCCATCCGGCACCTCGCCGCGCAGGATCAGGTCCGCGAGCGGATCCTGCAAATAGCGCTGCACCGCCCGCTTCAACGGCCGCGCGCCATAGACCGGGTCATAGCCCACACGTCCCAGCCACGCCCGCGCGCCGTCCGTCAGGTCCAGCTTCACCTTGCGGTCCTTCAGCAGCTTGCCGATGCGCGCGACCTGAATGTCCACGATCGGCGCCATGTGGCTCGCACCGAGGCGATGGAACAGGATCACCTCATCAAGGCGGTTCAGGAATTCCGGCCTGAAATGGCCCCGGACGATGTCCATCACCTGATCCTCGACCTTCTCGACAGGCTCGTCGTCGGCAAGGCTTGCGATGAACTGGCTGCCGAGGTTCGACGTCAGCACGATGATCGTGTTGGTGAAGTCCACCGTCCGGCCCTGCCCATCGGTCAGGCGGCCGTCGTCCAGCACCTGCAACAGCACGTTGAAAACATCGCTGTGCGCTTTCTCGACCTCATCGAACAGCACGACCTGATAGGGCCGCCGCCGCACCGCCTCGGTCAGCACGCCGCCTTCCTCATAGCCGACATAGCCCGGAGGCGCGCCGATCAGCCGGGCGACCGAATGCTTCTCCATGAACTCGCTCATGTCGATGCGCACCATCGCGCTGTCATCGTCGAACAGGAATCCGGCGAGCGCTTTGGTCAACTCCGTCTTGCCCACACCCGTAGGCCCGAGGAACAGGAAAGACCCAAGCGGCCGGTTCGGGTCCTGCAATCCCGCTCGCGACCGGCGTACGGCGGTCGATACGGCCTTCACCGCATCGGCCTGTCCGATCACGCGCTTGCCAAGCTCTTCCTCCATGGCAAGCAGCTTCTCGCGCTCGCCCTCCATCATCTTATCGACAGGAATGCCCGTCCAGCGCGACACGACCGAGGCGATATCCTCCGGCGTCACTTCCTCGCGCAGCATCGCGCCTTCGGTCGCGCCCTCTGCCTCGGCGATCTTGCGCTCCAGATCGGGAATGCGCCCATAGGCCAGCTCGCCAGCCTTGGCGAGATCGCCCGCCCGCTGCGCCTGTTCCAGTTCCACGCGAGCTGCCTCCAGCTGTTCCTTCAGCTTGCTGTCGCCCGCAATCTTGTCCTTCTCCGCCCGCCAACGCTGCGTCAGCGCCGCCGACTGCTCCTCAAGATTCGCGAGGTCCTCCTCCAGCGCGTCCAGGCGATCCTTGGAAGCCTTGTCGGTTTCCTTCTTCAACGCCTCTCGCTCGATCTTGAGCTGGATGATCCGCCGATCGAGATTTTCAATCTCTTCGGGCTTGCTCTCCACCTCCATCCGTAGACGGCTCGCCGCCTCGTCCATCAGGTCTATGGCCTTGTCCGGCAGGAAGCGGTCGGTGATGTAGCGGTTGGAGAGCGTCGCCGCCGACACCAGCGCGCCGTCAGTGATCCGCACGCCATGGTGCAGCTCATATTTTTCCTTCAGGCCGCGCAGGATGGAGATGGTGTCCTCCACCGTCGGCTCGCCCACGAAGACCGGCTGGAAGCGCCGCTGGAGCGCGGGGTCCTTCTCGACATATTTGCGATATTCATCGAGCGTCGTCGCGCCGATACAGTGCAGTTCGCCGCGTGCGAGGGCGGGCTTCAGCAGGTTGCCCGCATCCATCGCGCCTTCCGACTTGCCCGCGCCGATCAGCGTGTGCATCTCGTCGATGAACAGGACGACCTGCCCTTCCGCGCCCTTCACTTCGTCCAGAACGCCCTTCAGACGCTCCTCGAACTCCCCGCGATATTTCGCGCCCGCGATCAGCGATCCCATGTCAAGCGCCATCAGCGTGCGGTCTTTCAGCGTATCGGGCACGTCGCCATTGGCAATGCGCAGCGCGAGGCCCTCCGCAATCGCGGTCTTGCCCACGCCGGGGTCGCCAATCAGCACGGGATTATTCTTGGTCCGCCGCGCCAGAATCTGGATCGTCCGCCGGATTTCCTCGTCACGGCCAATCACCGGGTCCAGCTTGCCCTCGCGAGCCGCCTCCGTCAGGTCGCGGGCGAACTTCTTCAGCGCATCGTAGCGATCCTCCGCGCCTGCCGTGTCGGCCGTGCGCCCGCCACGCAGATCGTTGATCGCGCTATTCAGCGCCTCCGCCTTCAGTCCCGCCGCCGCCAGAGCCTTGCCCGCCGCGCTCGTGGTAGCAAGGGTAAGCGCCAGCAGCAGCCGCTCGACCGTGACAAAGCTGTCCCCGGCCTTCGCCGCCACCTGCTCGGCACTGTCCAGCACCCGCACCGCGTCATTATCGAGGCCCGGCGTCTGCTGCGCCCCGCTGCCCGATACCGCAGGCACCTTGGCCAGCGCCGCATCCGTTTCCCGCAGCGCGACAGCGGGATCGCCGCCCGCCGCCTTGATCAGGCCGGAAGCCATGCCCTGATTGTCTTCCAGCAGCGCCTTCAGCAGATGCTCCGGACTGATCCGCTGATGGCTCATGCGGATCGCGACGGTTTGCGCCGATTGCAGGAAGCCCTTGGCGCGGTCAGTGAATTTTTCGAGGTTCATAGGAAGCCCTTCGTGAAACTAGCCACGATGTAATGTTGCATAAAAGCCACACAAGAGGCGCTACGCAATTATCCTTAGCATTGCTCGACCGCCCGGCGCAAACCTGCCCATATTAGAGGGAGATAAGCCTCCGATCCCGACGCGCCGTCCATCCAATGCATATTGCGCCGTCCCCATGCGCCGCTATGCTGCGGCCAGCCATTGCCGCCTCCCCGGCGATGATCTCCAGCTTCGATGAGGACGCCCATGATTTTTTCCTCCACCTCGCGTCGCCTGGCTCTGTCGCTTGGCCTGTCTTCATTGAGCCTGTCGATCATCGCCTTTCCCGTTCCCATCGCGCTCGCTGCCCCAGCGGTTCAGGCGGCTCCAGCCCCGCTCTCCAGCCTCGTTTCCGCCGTCGATATTCCCTATGAGCAGTTCACGCTGAAAAACGGCCTGCGCGTCATCGTCCATACCGATCGCAAGGCTCCCGTGGTGGCGGTGTCGGTCTGGTATCATGTCGGCTCACGCTTTGAACCTGCGGGCAAGACCGGCTTTGCTCATCTGTTCGAACATCTGATGTTCTATGGTTCTGAAAATGCCGATGGGCCTTTCTTTGGACGGCTGGAGGATATCGGCGCGACCGACTGGAACGGCACGACCTGGTTCGATCGCACCAATTATTTCGAAACGGTGCCGACCGGCGCGCTCGACCGGGCATTGTTCCTCGAATCCGACCGCATGGGTCACCTGCTCGGCGCGGTGACGCAAACCAAGCTCGATGCGCAGCGCAGCGTCGTGCAGAATGAAAAGCGGATGGGCGAGAATGAGCCATACGGTCTGGTCGAATATGCCCAGCTCGCCGCCATGCTGCCCGAAGGCCATCCCTATCGCCACTCGACCATCGGATCGATGGCGGACCTGAATGCAGCCAGCCTTGCCGACGTGCAGAACTGGTTCAAGACCCATTATGGCCCGAACAATGCCGTGCTCGTGCTGGCGGGCGATATCGATGTGCCGACCGCCAGGGCGAAGGCCGAAAGGTGGTTCGGGAACATCCCGGCCGGTCCTACGCCCAAGGATGTGGATGCCACCGTGCCGACGCTCGACAGGCAAGTCGACAAGCTGATGCACGACAATGTCGCGGCGACCCGGCTCTACCGCAACTGGATCGTGCCGGGTGTCAATTCGGATGACCTGCCCCAACTCGATCTGGCGATGTCGGTGTTCGGCGGGCTCAAATCTTCCCGCCTCGACAATATATTGGTGCGCGATGAGAAAGTGGCCGTCGGCGTCAAGGCCAGCATCCAGCCATTCGAAAAGCTGTCGATCGCGGAAATCACGGTCGATGTGAAGCCGGGGCAGGACGCCGCCGCCGTCGGCAGGCGGCTCGACCAATTGTTGGCCGACTATCTCGCCAAAGGGCCGACCGCTGACGAGGTTCAACGCGCGGCGACCCAGCAGCTGTCGGGTACGATCGGCGGTCTGGAAAAGGTCGGCGGCTTCAGCGGCAAGGCGGTGACCTTGGCGGAAGGCGCGGTCTATTCCGACGATCCGGGCAAATATAAGAAGGACCTCGCCCTCTACGCCGCCGCCACGCCGCAGTCGGTGGGCGACGCCGCCCGCAAATGGTTCGGGCGTCCGGTATTTCGGCTGACGGTGGCGCCGGGTGAACGGACGGCCGAGGATAATGCGCTCGCGGGCAACGCCACGCACCACCCCGCCTATTTCCGCGATCCCAAAAAGCCCGCGCCGGTAGCCGCCACGCCTCCGCCACCCACTCGGGTCGCCGAACCGCCAATCGAGCCGGTCAAGGATCTGGATTTCCCCGCTGTCGAGGAAGCGCGGCTCAAGAACGGCATTCCGGTCGTTTTCGCCCGGCGCGCGACCGTTCCGGTGGTGCGGGTGTCGGTATCCTTCGACGCGGGCAATGCCGCCGACGACAAGGCAAAACTGGGCACGGCCGCGCTGACCACGGCCCTGCTGGATGAAGGCACGAAGACGCGCAGTTCGGTGCAGATCGCGGAAGAACAGGAACGGCTGGGCGCATCGATCGGCGCGAGCAATGGCATGGATAGCACCAATGTCGGCCTCTATGCACTCAAGCCCAATCTCGATGCGTCGCTCGGCCTGCTCGCCGACGTCATCCGCAACCCGGCCTTCGCTCCGGCAGAGGTGGAGCGCATCCGGGGCCAACTACTGACCCGCATCGCCGCTGAGAAAACCGAACCGATGCCGATCGCCCAGCGCCTGCTGCCGCCGTTGCTCTATGGCGCCGCGCATCCCTACGGCATCCCCTTCACCGGATCGGGCACGGCCAGCGGCGTCAAGGCGGCGACCCGCGCTGATCTTGCCGCCTTTCACGACAAATGGATGCGGCCTGACAATGCCGCCATCTTCGTGACCGGCGACGCCAGCCTGGCCGAAATCATGCCGCTGCTCGAAAAGCGCTTCGGCGACTGGAGGGCGCCTGCCGTGGCCAAGGGCAAGAAGCTGTTCCGCATGGACCGGATGGCGCGCCCGGCGCGGATCATCCTGGTCGACAAGCCGCAAAGCCCGCAATCGATGATCCTGGCGGGCCTGTTGACGGGCAAGCAGGGCACCGACAACCCATTGACGCTGCAGACCGCCAACGAAGTGCTGGGCGGCAGCTCCACCTCGCGCCTGATCATGGACCTTCGTGAAACGAAAGGCTGGGCCTATTCCGCTGGCACCGCGTTGCCCGGCGTCAAGGAAACCATCCCCCTGCTGGTCTATGCTCCCGTCCAGACCGACAAGACCGGCGCCTCCATCGCCGCCGCGCGCCAGGACATTGCCGATTTCCTGACCGCCAAAGGCACGACAGAGGGCGAACGCAGCCAGACCATCAACAGCCAGATTCTGTCGCTGCCCGGCAGCTTCGAAACATCGTCGGACCTGATGGGGGCGATGATGCGCAACCGGCTGCTCGGCCGCCCGGACGATTTCTATGAAACGCTGCCGGGCCTCTACCGCGCCATGACCGCCGCCGACCTCGACAAGGCCGCACGCGAGGCGATTGATCCCGCGCGGCTGATCTGGGTCGTCGTGGGCGATGCAAAACTCGTCCGGCCGCAGCTTGACGCGCTGGGCTTGCCCGTCGAAATGGGAACCCTTGCCGATTGATGGCAGCTTGAGGAGATGAAGTGATGGCGAATGTCGATGGCGCTTATGACTGCGTGGCAAAGACGCCGCTGGGCGATCAGAAGGGCGTGTTCACCGTCATCAGCAACGGCACCAGCTTCCACGGCACCTTCGCGGGCATGATGGGGTCGCTGGACGTCGCCGAGGGCAAGGTCGACGGCGACAAGCTCAATTGGAAGATGAACATGACCATGCCCATGCCCATCACGATGGAATGCGAAGCGGTCGTGGAAGGCGATGCGATCAACGGCACCATGCAGCTGGGCGCGTTTGGCGCGGCGGGCTTTTCCGGCACGCGGCGCGTTTAAGCGGGCGTTTCCGCCAATGACCGGCCGCGCCACCCTGGGATTATCCTGATGTCTAGTTCCGGCCTGACGCAGGGGCTGGTGCAGCAGTTCCCGCTGGTCGCGCGCGGCTGGCGGCAACTGGCTGATGAAGCGCTGGCGGAATTGCGGGTGTCCTCCAGCGCGGGCTGGTGCCTGGTGCACCTCGCCCGGCTGGGTCCCGACGTAAGGCAGGCCGATCTCGCCGATCAGCTGGGCATTACCCAGCCCTCGCTGGTGCGGACGCTGGACGGGCTGGCGGCGATGGGATTGATCGAGCGCCTGCCGCATCCGGATGACAAGCGATCGAACCGGGTGGAGTTCACCGATGCAGGTCGCGACGTTGCAGCACGGATCGAAGCACGACTGGATGACCTGTCGCAGCAGCTGTTCGACGGCGTCCCCGAAGCTGCCGTCGAGATCACCGTCAACATGATGCAACTCCTCACTCGCCGCATCGCTGAACGGCGCAAACAGGCTTAGGACGCGCCGCCCTTCGTGGGCGCTCCCAAAGCTGGGCCGCTCATCCTAAGCGCCTACCGTAAGCAGGGAGAGGCACGGAACGCCCGTTGCCATATCCTGACACAGAAAAAGCCCGCCGGTCCGAAAACCGGCGGGCTTTCTAATAGCCTGGTGCGACCCGAAGGCTTTTTAATACTGAACAGTCACGGTTACAGCGCGGCGGTTCTGTGCCCAGGCGGCTTCATCCGAACCCAGCGCAGCGGGGCGTTCCTTGCCATAGCTGACCGTGTTGATCCGGCTGGGGTCGATGCCGAGTGAAGCGAGATAGTTTTTCGCGGCATTGGCGCGGCGATCGCCGAGCGCGATATTATAGTCGCGGGTGCCACGCTCGTCGGCATGGCCTTCGATCGTGACGCGAACATTGGGGTTCTGCTGCAACCATGCCGCCTGGCTCTGCAAGGTCTGCTGGTCCTGCGCATCGACATCATATTGGTCGGTGTCGAAGAAGATGCGGTCGGATGAGACCGACGCGACGAAATCTTCCTGGCTGCCCTTGACCGGACCAGTGGTCGTGCCGGTCCCGGTGCCGGTCTGCGCACTGGTATCGGTTGCGGGCGGGGGTGGCAGGTCCTTGGGCGCCTTCTTGCCGCAGGCGGCGAGCGCGAGGACGGACACGGCGATCAAAAGGGGGCGGTTGAGTTTCATGGGAGGCTCCTCAAAAAGTCCATGCGGTCGTTACGCTTGCGCGATGATGTGGTTCCCTGTCAGGGCAGCAGCGGACCCCATGCAGGGTCGGAGCCGCTCAAGGGCGTGGGGATGCGGCGCTCGTTGACGCCGGTCAGGTCGACTTGCCAGACCTGGCTGGTGCCTTCGCGCCCGGCGGAGGTGCGGAAAAATTGCAGGACGCGGCCGTTGGGCGACCAGGTCGGCTGCTCATCCTGCCAGCCATTGGTGAGGATGCGTTCATTGCCGCCGTCCGGCGTCATGACGGCGATCTTGAAGTCGCCGCTGATCTTGGTGAAGGCGATGAGGTCGCCGCGCGGGCTCCATTCGGGCGTCGCATAGCGGCCGCCGCCGTGGCTGATGCGGCGCTGTGCCGACCCATCGGCGTTCATGACATAGACTTGCTGGCTACCCGAACGGTCGCTTTCAAAGACGATGCGGGTGCCATCGGGGGAATAGCTGCCCCCGACATCGATGCCCGGAGCGGTGGTGAGGCGGACGGGCTGCCCGCCCTGCGCCGACACGCGATAGATGTCGGTATTGCCCGCGACCGCCATCGAAAAGAGGATGTTGCGGCCATCGGGCGACCAGCGCGGCGCAAAGGTCGCATTGTTGCTTTCGGTGACGAGCCGCTGACGGCCGGTGCCGATGTCATAGACATAGATGCGCACCCGGCTGCCCAGATAGCTCACATAGACGATCGACTTATAGTCGGGCGAAAAGCGCGGGGTCAGCGCGATGGACTGGCCATTGGTGATGAAGCGGTGGTTGGCGCCGTCCGAATCCATGATGGCGAGCCGCTTGGTGCGGTTCCCCTTGGGGCCGCTTTCCGCGATATAGGCGATACGGCTGTCGAAGAAGGGGCTTTCGCCCGACAGGCGCGCATAGATGGCGTCGGCGCATTTATGCGCGGCGCGGCGCCAGTCGCGGGGGGCGACGACATAACCCTGGCGGGTGAGCTCCTGCTTGAGCGCCACGTCATAGAGATAGCAGCCGACGGTGATGTCCGCTTCCCCGCCCGTGGTGCGGACGAAGCCCTGCACCAGCGCCTGATAGGCGCCCCATTTGTCATAGGCGGGATTCGTGACTTCCGGAAAGCCGATGGCGGGGATGCCGCCGGGGCCGGAAGGGTCGAACAGGCCCGAGCCCTTGAGGTCCGAGGCGATTACTTCCGCAATCTTGCGGCCCAATTCGCTGGACGAACCGGCCGGGGTAGACACCTCCGCCTGCGGGGGCAAAGCGGGCACGACGATCTTGAGGTTGCTGTCGATGTCGCCGGTCACATCGACCGACAACTGGGCCATCGCAGGGCTGGCAAAGGCTGCGCAAAGGGCGAGTAGTGCGGTTATTCCAAAGCTTCTCATCGCGCTTTCCTTGCGTAGACTCTCAACGGCTTGAGCCATTTCCACTGTTCATAATATTCGTCCGGCAGCCCCTGGAAAGGGGACGCCTGCATGACCGCCTGCACGGCGCGTTCCTTGTAGATGGAGACCTGCGGCTTGTTGCTGGCCGTCTGGCCCTGCACGTCGATCACTTCGGGCCTGCCGATTACTCGGCCGTTGCGGTCGATCTTCACCTCCAGAAAGGCCACCAGCTGCTCGACATCCGCGCCGGAAGGGAGCTTCAGATGCCGATAGATTTGATCGCCGATCAGGCGATCAAGCGCAGCCTTCTGGACGGGACCCATGGTCGCAGCGGGCGGCGGCGCGGCCCTGCGCGGAGCGTCGGCTTCGGTGTCGATGCCCTTCAGGAAATCCTTGCCGAGCAGCGACCCCTTGGGCTTTTCCGCCTTGCCCTGACCGGACGCGCGGGCAGGGGCATTGGGCTTGGCCTTTGCGGCAGGCTTTTGCGCGGCCTTGGCCGGGGTCGGCGCGGCGGCGGGCTTCGCTTTGGCGGGCGTCGGCTTGGCCGCTGGCCGTGTAGGCGCGGGCCTTGGCTTCGGCTTTGGCTGGGGCTTTGCCACGTCCTTCTTTGCCGGTGCCGGGGCCGGTTCGGGCTTGGCGGGTGTCGGCTCCGGCACAGGCGCGGGTTCAGGAACGGGCGCCGGTGCCGCATCCTCGGTCGGGCCTGCTTCCGGCGCGATGCTGGGCGGGGGCGGCTGGGTCGAGATTTGCGGCGCGGCGGATTGCAGCGCGGCCTCGTCCACCAGACTGACGTCCATCGGCGGCGAATTTAATTTGAGCGGATTGGGGGTGGCGAGAAAGCCAACCGACAGCAAGCCGAACAGCAGGACATGTCCCGCCGTCGCCACGCCAAGGCCGATTTTCTCCGCACGTTCCATCCCCGAGTCCTATGGTCCCTATTCTGAACCGCCGCTGACGGCGCCTGAGGAGATTGGGGCATCGCCGCCGCCGGTGCTGACCAGCGCGACCTTGTTCAGCCCGGCGCGGTTGAGTTCACCCATCACGCGCATGACCCGGCCATAGTCGAGGCCAGTGTCCGCGCGCAGGAAGATTTGCGGCGGCTCGGTTTTGCCTGCATTGGCGGACATGATCTCGGCCAGGCGATCCGGCAGGTCGGCATCGCTGATCTGTGTTTCATCGATATAGAGGCCGCCGTCACGGTCGATGGATACCACGGTTGGCTTCTGATCCTGATCGAGCCCCTTGGCGCGGGTTTCCGGAAGATTCACCGGAACGCCGGTGACGAGCAACGGGGCGGTCACCATGAAGATGATGAGCAGCACCAGCATGACGTCGACTAGAGGGGTGACGTTGATGTCCGCCATCGGCGCGCGGCCCCGGCCACGGCGGTGAGAGGGTGGGCCGGACATGGCCATTTACACGACCTCCGTCATGCCAGCGAAAGCTGGCATCTCAGGAGGGATAGGGCCGGGTGTGAGGCATGAGATCCCAGCTTTCGCTGGGATGACGAAATGGGGTGGGATGATGGTGAGAGGTGCCATCACCGCTGCGCCTCCAACTCCCGGCTGAGTGTCGAATAAAAGCCGTCCGCGAAGCGGGTGAGCTTGGATTCCATGCGGTTGATGCCATGGCTGAAGCGGTTGTAAGCGATGACCGCCGGGATGGCGGCGAACAAGCCGATCGCCGTGGCGAAGAGCGCTTCGGCAATGCCGGGCGCGACGACGGCGAGCGAGCTGTTCTGTTCCTTCGCGATGGCGGTGAAGGCGCGCATGATACCCCACACGGTGCCGAACAGGCCGACAAAGGGCGCAACCGAGCCGATCGTCGCAAGGATGTTCAGGCGATCGGACATGCGATCGACCTCTGCCGCGATCATGCTGGACATAGCCGTCGACAGCCGGTCGCGCGTGCCGTCGCGGTCGATGACCTTCTGCGCGGTGGAGCGGCGCCATTCGGTGACGCCTGCGGCCATCACCTTGGCAGCGGGGAAGTCGGATGACTTGCCGCGCGCTTCATAGAAGCGGTCGATATCTTCCGCTTTCCAGAAATCATCCTCGAACGCGCTGCTGTGGCGGCTGGCCTTGCGCAGGGTGAAGGTGAAGCCGATGATCATCGCCCAGGTCCAGATGCTGGCGAGCACGAGGCCCAGCATCACCACCTTCACGACAATGTCGGCCTGCAGGAACAGGGCGAGCGGCGAAATGGTCGCAGCTTGGGTGGCGGCGCCGACAGCGGCGTCAACGTCGGGCATCGAAAGGCTCATGGGTTGATGTCTTCCCCTCTCATCAAACGGCTGAAAATGTCGATCCAGGGCTTGGGTTGCCGCGTGGGACGGCCCTGGCTGGTCAGGAAGGCGACAGAGACTTCGCCGTCCGTCAGTATTTCATCGCCGCACCTGACTCTTTGATGAATGGTGCAGGCGACAGGGCGAATGGCGGTCACGCGGCTTTCGACCAGCAGATCATCGTCAAGCCGGGCCGGGCGCTTATAGGCGATTTGGAGGCTGGTGACGGCATAGACGCCGGTGCCATCTTCCTGCGCGGCGCGCTGATCGATCCCGGCCACGCGCAGCATGTCGGATCGCGCGCGCTCCATATAACGTAGATAATTGGCGTGATAGACGAGCCCGGACAGGTCCGTATCCTCAAAATAGACACGCAAGGGAAAGTGATGCACGGCGGCAATGAACCTTCCGGTTGCCGGCTCGGGCATGGACGCTGAAACGGACATGCGCGGCCTTTTAACCATCAAGCAGGCGGCAGGCAAAGCCGGAAATGAACAGGGCCGAAGCGGCCTGCCGGGCAGCCAGGGCTATCCGTCCCACAAACGCGGCGCGCTAGCCCTGATTAACACAGCAGCCGTTGTGATGGATGTTCGAAAGCGCTGGCTCCCTGCTTCCCATGGCGCTAGTGGGCGGCAAATTATTTTTGCGAGGACATTAGCATGACCGACATTCAGACCGTGGGCGTCGTCGGCGCTGGTCAGATGGGCGCGGGGATCGCGCAGGTCAGCGCGCAGGCTGGATATGATGTGATCCTGTGCGACGTCGATCTGGCGCGCGCGCAAAAGGGGCTTCAGGGCATTTCAAAGCAGCTTGCCCGTGCGGTCGAAAAGGGCAAGTTGAGCCAGGAAGATTCCGAAGCTGCCTTTGCCCGCATCCGGCCGAGCGGCGACTTGGCTCCGCTGGCCGAGGCTCAGTTGGTGATCGAAGCCGCGACCGAGCGGGAAGAGATAAAGCGCAGCATCTTCACTAATGTCAGCGCGGTGATCACGCCCGGCACGATCCTGGCGAGCAACACATCATCCATCCCCATCACGCGGCTGGCGCAGGTGGTTCCCGATCCGGCGCTGTTCGTGGGCATCCACTTCTTCAACCCCGTACAGGTCATGGCGCTGATCGAGTTGATCCGCGGGCTGGCGACGTCCGACGAGACGGTCGCGACGATCGAAGCCTATACCAAGCGGCTGGGCAAGCACGTCGTGCAGGCGTTCGATTCCCCCGGTTTCGTCGTCAATCGCATCCTGCTGCCGATGATCAACGAATCCATCTTTGCGTTGGGCGAAGGGGTTTCCAACATTCGCGACATCGACACGGGCGTGCGGCTGGGGCTGAACCATCCCATGGGTCCGCTGACGCTGGCGGATTTTGTTGGGCTCGATACCTGCCTTGAGATTCTGAACGTGCTGCGGTCGACGACTGGTGATTCCAAATATCGCCCCGCGCCGTTGCTGGTGAAGTATGTCGAGGCTGGCTGGCTGGGGCGCAAGACCGGCAAGGGCTTTTATGACTATTCGGGGCCAGAGCCTGTCCCGACCCGCTAACTTATCACCCGTCCGTTCGGGCTGAGCCTGTCGAAGCCCTTCACTTCCCTTGAGCGCGGCGCAAGAAGAAGCAAAAGGGCTTCAAAGGCTCAGCCCGAACGGTAGTAGCTAGAGCGGGCGCTCAGCACCCAAGCCATGTTTCCTCAAACAATGGCGCAGCTGGTCATAACTTAGGCCAAGAGCCTTGGCGGTCGCGCGTTGATTGTAGCGGTGGCGTTCCAGCACTGCCTGCACGATCGCGGCTTCATGCGCGTCCACGGCGGCCCGCAGGTCGCGGACGTCGGTGAAGCCGGTTGCGGGGGCGGGCTTGGGTTCCTCTGCACTGGCGTTGAGCGGCGGCGTTTGCGGCTTCCAGGGCGAGGCGAAGGGGTCGAAGATGATCCGGCCGACGGGGGCCGAGGGATCTTCCCAGCGATAGACGGCCCGCTCCACGACATTGCGCAGTTCGCGGACATTGCCGGGCCAGCCATGCGCTTCCAGTGCGGCGAGGCAGTCAGGCGTGAAACCACGCCATTCGGACCGTCCCAGTTCGGCGGCCATGCGGCGGCCGAAATGATCGGCGAGCACGACCACATCTCCCTCGCGGGCGCGCAGTGGCGGCAGGGTGATGACTTCGAAACTGAGCCGGTCTAGCAGGTCCGCACGGAAGCGGCCCGTTTCGGCCAGCAGTGGCAGGTCTTCGTTGGTGGCCGCGATGATGCGGACGTCAACCGTCATTGGCCCGGATGCGCCGATGCGGGTGACTTCGCCATATTCGATGACGCGCAGCAGCCGTTCCTGCGCGGCCATCGAGAGTGTCGCCAGTTCATCGAGAAAGAGCGTGCCGCCATCAGCTTCCTCGAACCGGCCGGCGCGGGCGCGGGTGGCGCCGGTGAAGGCGCCCTGTTCATGGCCGAACAGTTCGGCCTCGATCAGCGTTTCGGGAAGCGCGGCGCAGTTCATGACGATGAGCGGCTCGCCCCAGCGCGGGGAGAGGCGATGGAGTCGCTCGGCGACCAGTTCCTTGCCCGTGCCACGCTCGCCAACAACCAGGATCGGGCGATCGAGTTCGGCGGCGCGTCCTGCCTGCTCGACTGCGTCAAGGAAAGGTAGCGACTGGCCGATGAATTGGCTGTTTCGTTCCATGACCATATTATGGTGAAAATCACCACTTGTTGGCAAGATTAATTGGAGCTGGAGGGAGTCAACGTAGGAAATTCCGGCTTTTCACGAATTGGCACGGCTCCTGCAAAGAATGCGGGCAAGGCCGCTGAACGAAGGATCGTAGTTCCGATGGGTATCTTTTCTCGCACGCGCGACATCATCGCCGCCAATGTCACCGACCTTCTCGATCGGGCGGAAGACCCCGCGAAGATGATCCGCATGATCATCCTGGAAATGGAGGAAACGCTGGTCGAAGTGCGTGCGTCCGCCGCGCGGACCATTGCTGATCAGAAGGAGATGCGCCGCCATATCGGCAAGCTGCAAGGCTTGCAGGACAGCTGGACCGAGAAGGCGCAGCTGGCGCTGAGCAAGGATCGCGAGGACCTGGCCAAGGCGGCGCTGGTGGAAAAGCAGAAGGCGGCCGACATGGCGGAGAAGCTTTCCCATGAGATCGAGGTGCTGGACGAGGCACTGAAGGCTTCGGAGGAGGACATCGCCAAGCTGCAAGGGAAGCTGCGCGAGGCGCGGACCCGGCAGAACAGTCTGGTCACGCGGATGGAAAGCGCGCAAAATCGTGCGCGCATGCGCGAAGCCTATGCCGGGGAAAAGGTGAATGAGGCCTTCGCCCGCTTCGACATATTGGAGCGCCGGGTAGACATGGCCGAAGGGCGTGCGGATGCGCTGAATCTCGGCCAGGGTCAGAAGACTCTGGAGGAGGAAATTGCCGAGTTGCAGTCGACCGAGAAGGTCGATGCCGAACTCGCCGCGATGAAAGCCAGCATGAACAGGACAGCTTGAACAGGCGAGCGTGACGCATGGAGGATGTGTTTTTACCGATCATGATCTGCGGCATGCTGTTCATCGGCATGCCCTGGCTGATCCTGCACTATACGACCAAGTGGAAGCAGGCGCCCAAGATCACCGATGAGGATGAGCGGTTGCTGGACGAAATGCACCTGCTCGCGCGGCGGCTGGAAGACCGGCTGCAAACGGTCGAGCGGATCGTCGCCGCCGATAATCCCGATTTCCGTCCGTCGCGCTCCGCGCTCGACGACGCTTATGATCTCGACCGCCAAGATATTGGCAGGAGGAACTGACATGGCCGCGCGCCGTACGAAATTCTACCTCGACAAGCAGAATGGCAAATGGATGGGCGTGTGCGCAGGCATCGCCGACTATACGGGCATCGACGTGACATGGGTCCGCGTGGGCGCGGTGCTGGTGACGCTGATGGGCGCCTTTCCCTGGTCGCTGATCGCCTATTTCGCGGCGGCCTATTTTGCCGAGAACAAGCCGCTGGGCCTCTATGCTGACCGGGATGACGAGAAATTCTGGCAGGGCGTGCGGACCAATCCGGCGCGGTCGGCACGGGACGTGCGATCGAAGTTTCGCGACATTGACCGGCGTCTGGCGGATATCGAGACATTCTACACCAGCCGCAACACGAGGCTGGCGGACGAGATCGACAGCCTGCGTTGAGCAAGGCGTTCGGAGGACGGCATGCAGGAGCTGGCTTTTACGCTGACCATCGCGGCGAGCTGCATTATCGCGCTGTTGATCGTCGCGGCGGCCACTTTGCGCGGCTGGAACGGCTGGCTGGCACTGAAGCGTGCGGAGCTGGCGCGGCCGGACGTTGACGCTGTGCCGCCTTCGGCCAGCGCGCGGATCGAGGTCGCCGACCTCAAGGAACGCATCCGCAAGCTGGAGGCTATCGCGGCGGGCGTCGATCTGTAAGGAAAGCGGCTTTCGCGGGCAGCTTTTCTGCCTATATGCGGGATATGACCGATGTGCCTGCCCTTGCCGATCTTCAGGAAGAATATGAATTTCTGGACGCGGATGACCGTTACCGGCTGCTGATCGACCTTGGGCGCGCGCTGGAGGCGATGCCCGACGCGCTCAAGACCGACGCCACGTTGGTGCGGGGCTGTTCGGCGGCAGTCTGGGTTTATCCGACGGTGCGCGACGATGGGCGGCTGCATTTCCTGGCGGACAGCAATGCGGCGATCACCAAGGGGATCATCGCGCTGGTCCTGCTGACCGTGCAGGATCAGGCGCCCGCCGAGATTGGCGCTGCGGACATCGAAGGCGCGCTGGCGCCGTTCGACCTCAAGAATCAGCTCAGCTCCAACCGGACACAGGGCATCCCCAACATGATTGCACTCATTCGGCAGACTGCGGAGCGATACAGCTAAGTAGGAAACCTGCGGGCGCCTGGGCGTTCTCCTTGCGTGATCGAAACGGAAGTTGAGGAGATGCGCGATGCGGAGCCTATTGGCGCTGGCGGCGATCAGCCTGCTGGCGGGCTGTTCTGGCAGCGATAAGGAGGGGCCGACCCAGCGCGAGCAGATCGGTCAGACGTGGAAATATGAGGGAGGCGAGGGCGGCAAGCCCAAGGTCGCTTATATCGGCAGCGCGAATAGCGTGCAGACGATGACGGCGGAGGATACATTTTCGGTGCTGCTGGTGCAGCCGATGCCGGAAGGCGGTACGGACGTTACCGTGAAGCTGGTCGGTGCGCCCTTTAGTTGCGACCTGTCCGACTGTCGCGTCACGGCGGTGACCGATGATGGCAAGAGCCACGACTGGCGCGGGCGGATGACGGAAAACAAGGACGGGATAGAGGTGCTGCCAGCCGCCAAGGCTGATCAGGCGATCAAGAGGACGAAGATGATGAAGGTCAATCTGGTCGTTGGACCGAAGGACAAGACCTTCCCGTTTGAGTTTAAGGTCGCGGGGCTGGATTTGAAGAAGTGAGGGCCGCCGCCGCGAACACCCGTCATCCCAGCGAAAGCTGGGATCTCGTGCGGGTGCGCTCATAGGCCTGAGATTCCAGCTTTCGCTGGGATGACGGGAGGTAGGTGGACGGTTATTCCTGAAGCGAAACCCCGGGGCTTCTAGGATCGGCCGCGCCCCGCCAATGCCCGTCGGGCGCGCGCTCCGCCGCATTTGCTTTCAACCCCATCGGAGCGATCGTGACCTTGTGGCCCCAGCCTTCGAGCGGCGCCTTCATCGCTTCGAGCGGCGTCCCCTGCTCCAGCACAAGACCGTTGGCGTCGAAGAACTCCAAGCCCAGCGCGATGGCATCCTGCGCGGACAAGCCCCAGTCGAAATGGGCGATCAGGGCCTTCGTCACCTGCATGATAATCGTCCGCCCGCCCGCCGCGCCGACGGTGAAGACCGGCGTTCCTTTCCCGTCATAGACGATCGTCGGTGACATGGAGGACAGCGGCCGCTTGCCCGGCTCCACCCGGTTGGCGACAGGCGCGCCGTTCTTTTCGGGCGTGAAGCTGAAATCGGTCAGTTCATTGTTTAAGATGACGCCATCGGCGATCAGCTGACTGCCGAAGAAGCTTTCGATGGTGGACGTCCAGGCGGCGATGTCGCCGTCGCGGTCGATCGCCACGAAATGACTGGTGCCGCTTTCCGGCTGGGGCAGCGCCGCAGTCCGGGCCTCCGCACCCGGCGGGCTGCCCGGACGATAGTCGTTGAGGGTACGGCCCAGCGCGATGAGCGCTGATCGCTTCTTGAGATAGGCCGGGTCGATTAGCCCCGCGATCGGCACGGACACGAATTCGGGATCGCCCAGCCATGTGTCGCGATCGGCATAGGCGAGGCGCATGGCTTCACCGATGACATGCCAGGAACGGGGATCATCCTTCCCCCATTGGGCCAGTGGGAAGCGTTCGACCATCCCCAGGATTTGCAGAACGGTGATCCCGCCGGACGAAACCGGACCCATGCCGCAGATGCTGTAGCCGCGATACGGTCCGCAGACCGGCTTGCGCGGCCTCACCTGATAGGAGGCGATATCAGCCTCCGTCATCGGCACGGGATTTTTGGGCGCGTTGGTGACTGTGCTGGCAATCGCCCGTGCGGTCTCGCCCTTGTAGAAGGCGTCTGGCCCTTCCGCCGCAATCCGCCGAAACAGGGCGGCGAGCGGAGGATTTTTAAGGGTCGTGCCGATGGGCGCGGGGGCGCCATCTATCCAGAAGAACTTCTGAATCTCGGGAAAGTCGGCCCAGATGGGGGCGACCGCCTTCATCGCGGTGTCGAGCCTCTGACGGACCTCAAAGCCATCTTCGGCCAGGCGGATCGCAGGCGCAAACAACGCCGCCCATGGAAGCTTGCCCCATTTGCGATGCGCTTCCCAGGCGAGCCGGAGGTTGCCGGGCACGCCTACGGAATAGCCGCCGGGCCAGGCCGATCGGAAGGCAAGGGGCTGACCGTCTGCGCCGATGAACCGGTCGGGCCGAGCCGCCGCAGGCGCGGTTTCGCGACCGTCGATCGACTCCAGCACCCCCGTCTCGCCATCATGATGCATCAGGAAGCCGCCGCCGCCGATGCCGCTATTATGCGGTTCGACTACGTTAAGGGCGAGCATCATGGCGATCGCGGCGTCGGTCGCGCTGCCGCCCTGGCGAAGCATCTCCTGCCCCGCCGCTGCCGCGCGCGGATCGGCGGCGGAAACCGTGGCATTGAGCGAGACAGGCTCGCGCGCCGCGACAGGGGCGGCATATAGGAAAGCGAGGGCAACAGGGGCCAGCAGGCCAGTGAGGCGAGGCGTCATGCCCCGCACCCTATCGTCCGACCGGGCCGCCGCAAGCCCCTGAGATCAACCATCGAGATCAGCTGTCGATGCCGATGACCTCACTGATATGCGTGAAGCCATCCCGTGCCATCAGCTTTTTCAGCCCCGCATTGATGCGCCGGGCGAGATACGGCCCTTCATAAACAAGCGCGCTGTAAAGCTGGATCAGGCTCGCCCCCGCGCGGAGCCGGGCATAGGCCTGTTCCGCATTGCCGATGCCGCCCACGCCGATCAAGGGCAGGCGCGCGCCCAATATCTGGCGAAAATCGCGCAGCCGCTGAAGCGACAGATCGGTGAGCGGCGCGCCTGACAATCCCCCACTTTCATTGGCATGAACCGACCGGAGCGGGGGCCGCGAAATCGTGGTGTTGGACACGATCAATGCGTCCACCCCATGGTCCAGGCAAGCGGCGGCGATATCCTCGACATCGGCAGGCTCCAGATCGGGCGCGACCTTCAGGAAGACGGGCGGCAGGTGACCTCCGTCCCGGCCCCCGTTCATGCCACGCGCGGCCATGACGGCGCCCAACAACTGGTCCAGCGCTGCCCTGTCCTGCAAGGCGCGCAGTCCCGGCGTGTTGGGGGATGAGATGTTGACCGTCAGATAATCGGCAAGCGGCGCCATGCAGGTCACGCCGGTGACATAATCGGCGATGCGGTCGGTAGCGTCCTTGTTCGCGCCGATATTGATGCCGACGATCGGTGCACGCCCATCGCCAGCAGGACGGCGGCGCTTGGCGACGCGCTCGGCCGCCGCCGCCAGGCCGCCATTGTTGAAACCCATGCGGTTGATGACGGCGCGATCCTCGACCAGGCGGAACAGTCTAGGCTTGGGATTACCCGCCTGCGGCATCGGGGTGAGCGTTCCGAGTTCGGTGAACCCAAAGCCCAGCGCATGCATCTTGTGCGCGACCAGCCCTTCCTTGTCATAGCCGGCAGCCAGTCCGACTGGATTAGGAAAGCGGATGCCCGCCACCGTCTGGGCCAGCGCGGCGTCCGGTGCGGGTGGAGGGGAAACGGGCATCAAGCGGAGCAGCATGACCGAAAAATGATGCGCGCGTTCTGCATCGAGCGCGAAGAAAAGCGGGCGGACAAGGCGATAGGACATGGGGCGCCTATGCCATTGCGGCAGGCCGGCGTCGAGTCGCTGTGGCAAAGGGGCAACAGATGGCCCACAACAATAAATTCTGCTGCGAAATCATTCATTTTAGTCCTGATTCAACCCACGAGATGTCCGATCCATCCAATCAACCGAGTCCGATTCGGACTTATGAAAGTGCTGCGACCCGAAGGCTCTTGGCCATCTTTGGCTGACGAGACCTTTTACTGGCCCGGCGGGTAAAACCGCCGGGCCATTTTTTTTCGAAGCCGTTCGGAAAAATCGGTGGTTTCCTCAGTATCGCTCTTGCGCGGGCGCGAAGAAGCATCATAGTGCGCTGGTGGGGTGAATATGGGGCCGCATCGCGACAGTGCATCCGGGGGGGTGCCAAATGGCAGGGAAAAGGTCGGAGACCCGTCGCTTTCCTATATGGTAGAAGCGGCTCAAGGTCCGGTTCGATTAAGCTATTTCGCGCCGCCCGAACATCTGCGGGCGTATTTCGGGTCAGTTTACCTTTTTACTGAAAGCGCTGACCGCTATCTGGACGTGACACGTGCCGACGTTCCCCAGTTGCGGTTCATGGTGCAAGGGACAGGAAGCTACCATTTCCATGATGGAACGGTGGAGGCCACACCGGATATATGCCTGCTAGGCCCGACCCTCGGCGCGACCCGGTTTGAACTGGATGGACCCGCATGCGTCGTGGGCGTGTCGTTGCTCCCGGCCGGGTGGGTCAGCCTGGACGGTGGCGACGCCAACGCGCTTGCCGATCGTGTACGGGACATGGCCTCTGAGAAAAAGGGAGCGATGGCCGCGCTTCGGGCCAGCCTGGCGACCATGCGTGACCCGGAGGCCATAGCTGCCCATTGCTGGTCGGTTCTGGGGCAATTGGTGAAACCCTTGCCCATTTCGACCTGGCAATTGCTGGAATCCATAGATGCATGGCTGATGGGGGAAGGATCGCCCCGAATTGAAGCGCTGGTGGAGCGAACGGGGTTGTCACCGCGCCAACTCGCCCGGCTGACCAATCGCTATTATGGCTGCCCGCCCAAGCTGCTGGCGCGGAAATATCGGGCGCTGCGATGCAGTGCGCGCATCGCGCTGGACCAGCATAGCTGGCAGGAATTATGCGAGGATGGCCGCTTCTACGACCAGTCGCACTTCATCCGCGAGATCAAGCATTTCATCGGCTTGACCCCGCACCAGTTGCAGACCGAACCGACGGCCGTGGCACAGCTTACCCTGCTGCGGCGCTCGCTGGGTGCGGACGTGGCGGTGCTGAACCGTTTCAGCTGAGACGAGCGGACTCATAGAAATGGCTTGATTCCACGCGCCCGCGCGACCACATGCGCAATCGGATTGATTCGATCCGATTTGAGAATGGTTCGCAACCGGGACGCTTGCCAACGATGAGACTTTCGAGTTTCGCAGATTATGCCGTGGTGCTGATGTCCGCCGCTGCGCGCCATTGCGGAGCGGCAAAGATGAATGCGACCACGCTTGCCAGCGAAACCGGCATCCCGCTGCCCACCGCGCAAAAGCTGGTGAGCCGTCTCTCGGCTGCGGGGCTGCTGGAATCGAGTCGCGGAACGGGCGGCGGCGTGCGGCTCGCGCGACCTGCGGCGGCAATCACCTTGGTGGATGTCGTGGAAGCGGTGGAAGGGCCGATCGCCATGACCGCCTGCGCCGAACAGGGCACCCATGATTGCACGCTGGAACATGGCTGCCGCGTACGCCCGCACATGAATGTCGCGAACAATGCGATACGATCCGCCTTGGCCGGGGTGACGATCGCCAGTTTGACCCGAGAATTGGCCTGACACGAGAAATGGCATGACCGAAGAGACGACCACGATCCGTAATCAGGAAGCACATGACGCGGCAGACCGCGCCTCCACCTATGAGCATGGCTGGTCCTCCGCCATCGAGCAGGATTTCGCGCCCAAGGGGCTGAACGAGGACACGGTCCGCTTTATCTCTGCCAAGAAGAACGAGCCGGAATGGCTGCTGGAATGGCGGCTGAAGGCTTTTGCCCTGTGGCAGAAGATGGAATCGCCCGACTGGGCCAAGCTCAATATTCCCCCGATCGACTATCAGGACGCCTATTATTACGCCGAGCCGAAGAAGAAGGCGGAGCTGAATTCGCTGGACGAAGTCGACCCGGAAATCCTGGCCACCTATCAAAAGCTGGGCATCCCCATTGCCGAGCAGGAGATGCTCGCCGGGGTGAAGGGCAGCCGCAAGATCGCGGTCGATGCGGTGTTCGACAGCGTCTCGGTCGCCACCACCTTCCGCAAGGAACTGGAAGAAGCGGGCGTCATCTTCCGCTCCATCAGCGAAGCGGTGCGCGAATATCCTGACCTGGTGAAGAAGTGGCTGGGCAAGGTCGTGCCCATGCACGACAATTATTTCGCCACGCTCAATTGCGCGGTCTTTTCGGACGGGACGTTCGTCTACATCCCCAAGGGCGTGCGCTGCCCGATGGAGCTTTCCACCTATTTCCGCATCAACGCCGAGAATACCGGGCAGTTCGAACGCACCCTGATCGTCGCGGACGAGGGCAGCTATGTCAGCTATCTCGAAGGCTGCACCGCACCCATGCGCGACGAAAATCAGCTGCACGCCGCCGTGGTCGAACTGGTCGCGCTCGACGATGCGGAGATCAAATATTCGACCGTCCAGAACTGGTATCCTGGCGACGAGAACGGCAAGGGCGGCATCTATAATTTCGTGACCAAGCGGGCGCTCTGCCAAGGTCGCAATTCGAAGGTCAGCTGGACGCAGGTAGAAACCGGTTCCGCCATCACCTGGAAGTATCCCAGCTGCGTGCTGAACGGCGAGAATAGCGTCGGCGAATTCTACTCGGTGGCGCTGACCAACAATATGCAGCAGGCCGACACCGGCACCAAGATGATCCACAATGGCAAGGGGTCGCGCTCCACCATCGTGTCGAAGGGCATCAGCGCGGGCCGCTCGAACAACACCTATCGCGGCCTCGTCCGCGTGGCTCCCGGCGCGGAGGGCGTGCGCAACTTCACCCAGTGCGACAGCCTGCTGCTCGGCGACCAGTGCGGCGCGCACACCGTGCCCTATATCGAGGTGCGCAACCCCTCGGCGCAGATCGAGCATGAGGCGACGACCAGCAAGATCAGCGACGACCAGCTCTTCTACGCAATGCAGCGCGGACTGGATCAGGAAAGCGCCGTCTCGTTGATCGTGAACGGCTTCGCTAAAGAGGTGCTGCAACAGCTGCCGATGGAGTTCGCCGTCGAGGCGCAGAAGCTGTTGGGGATTTCGTTGGAGGGTTCGGTCGGTTGAGGCACAACCCCACCCCAACCC